>JAFSXH010000142.1 GCA_017444165.1 bacterium
AAGAGATGAAGTGTCCTTTATGTGGTTGTGAAAATTTGACTGGAGCTGTCTATTGTGATGAGTGTGGATCTAGTTTGAAGAGACCTCAAACTCAGAGCAGTTCTTTCCCGTCTAGTCGAACTGTAGCAGGTTCCTCTGTCTTTCCTACGCCTGGTTCCCAATTTGCGCCCGCTCCTCCGCCTACACCTGCCTCTCCCCTTGCTCCAGCTGCTCCACCTACTCCAGCTGTTCCAGCGACCTATTCTACTGTTTCTAATCCTGTTGTAAGTGTGAGTACACCAGAAGTATTGGCCACGCGGATCTTAAATAAACCTAATTCGTACGCCTACGCTGAATTGGTGGTGATAAACGAACCTAACCATAAATTCCCTCTCTCTGCCGAAAAAGTCAATTTAGGTCGCGGTCCTGCCCAGCAAGGTGAGGGTTTTAAGTTCGATCTCAGTAATGTAAAAGATGGTGACACTATATCGAAAAAACACGCAGTGATAAGTTGCGATTCTTTAGGTATTTACATAGAAGATCTCCATAGCGGTAACGGTACTTTTGTAAATGGAGAGAAGATTACTCCAGGTTTGCAGCGTGAATTGCACGGAGGCGAAGAGGTTCGTTTAGGAGCTGCCCGTTTCACTTTTAATCGTTTACAGTAGAGGATTTTTATAAATGTTTTCCCTGGCTGAATATCCCCAACCCCACGAGCTTATTGCTTGGTCTCAAAAACAAAAAACTACGACACTGATAGATATATTTAATGACTCTGTTAAAAAATACGGTGATCGTCCTGATTTGGGTACGTGTGACGATGGCAAGAATTATACGTTCAAAACCTACAAAGAAGTAAATGAAGAGGTTTATCAGTTCGCTTCGGCCCTCTTGGAATGTGGCTTAAATGCTGGAGATCGCGTAGTTAATTTTTCTGTAAATTCTCCTCAATGGCCTGTAATAGATTTTGGTTCTGTCTTTATTGGAGCTATTCACGTTCCCATGTATCCCACTTTAAGTTGTGAAGAGATGACTTACATTGTGGATGATTGCGAGGCTAGGGTTATTGTAGCCTCCTCCAAAGAGCAGATAACTAAGGTTATAGATTCATTTAAATCTGGTAATTTACAGAGTATAGAACACTTTGTTGTTATAGAGAATTTTGATTTTTCTGCGGTTGAGGATTTGCCTGAAAAAGTACAAACTTGGCAGTGGCAAGATTTTCTCCATTTGGGTCAGGAAAAATTGGAAAGAAATCGCGATAACATCGAAGAACGCTCTCTCTCCATTCGCACGGATGATATATGCAGTTTAGTCTACACTTCGGGAACGACAGGAAAACCTAAAGGGGCTATGCTCATGCACGGCAATTTTGCTTCCCAGGCTGTCACCTTGTCAGAAATTGTGGCTGTGAGTTGTGAAGATGTGGAAATGTGTTTTTTACCTCTCTCCCACGTATTTGAGAGGGTTATCTATTACACGGTAACTTATGTCGGTGCTTGTGTTGGTTATGCTCGCAGTATTAAGTATTTAACTGCCGATTTGAGAATTTTGCGCCCTACTTTTGTACCCAGCGTGCCGCGCCTCTTCGAAAAGATGTTTGCCAAAATTATAAGTAATAGCAGTTCTGGCTTGAAGAAGAAGGTTTTTGAAAGGGCTATACAGATCGGTCGCACTTATCGTGAAGCGAAGAGAGATGGCAAGGTTTCTTTCTGGCTGAAGACCCAATATTTCATGTATGAAAAGTTGGTCTTTGCTAAGATTAAACAAGCTGTTGGCGGGAGGATCAGACATTTTATCTCTGGTGGTGCGCCATCTAGAGTAGATGTTATTAACTTCTTCTTAGATTCTGGTTTGAGTATCTTAGAGGGATACGGATTGACTGAGACTAGTCCCGTTCTCTGTTTAAATCGCCCCGACAAAGTTTATCCTGGCACGGTAGGTGAAGCTATTGCGGGTGTAACTTTGAAGATAGCTCCCGATGGTGAACTTTGTGTCAAAGGGCCCAATGTAATGCGCGGTTACTTTAAGCGTCCTGAGGATACAGCTGCGGTATTTGATGAAGAAGGTTATTTCCATACAGGTGATATTTGCGAATTTGATGAGAAGACGAATTGTTATTCCATAACGGATCGCAAAAAAGAAATTTTAGTTCTCTCTAATGGTAAAAATGTAGCTCCCGCGCTTTTAGAAAATGCCATTAAATCTAGCGAATGGATCGAACAAGTTGTGATTGTGGGCAACAATCGCAGTTTTGTAGGTGCAGTGGTTGTTCCCAACTTTAGTAAAGTTGAAGATTGGGCCAAAGGTAATGGAATCGATCCTGCTGATCGTGAGGCTTTAATAAGCAACGTCAAGTTAGAACATTTCCTTTTAGATGAGATCCACAAAGTTTGCGTGGACTTTTCAAGTTACGAACAGGTACGCCGTTTGGTCATTTTACCGCGCGAGTTATCAGCCGCTGAGGGTGAGATAACACCTACGCTCAAGGTCAAGAGGCGTATAGTCAATGCGCATTTTGAAGATTTGATTGAGAGTATGTACACCAGGCCCAATAAGACTAATTGATGCCTTGCATTAACTGTGTGGAGCGGTCGCCTGGAGTTCACATTAGACAAAACTTCAGGCAAAAAGTTTATAGAATAATTTTACTTTTTTTGCTATACTTGTATCCGTTGGAGTGAGTTGCTCTTCCTTACATCTTTTTTATTTGGGGGTTGATATGTCAGTTTGTATGTTTACTCGGAAGATTAACTTAAGGGTATGCTCGTTTTTATTGCTCGGTATATGCTTACTATTTGTTGTCGGCTGCACGAATAGTGTTGATAGTAAGAATATTCAAAGTGAGCAGAAACAAGAAGCTGAAGAACAGTTTAGATTGGGCGAGAGTTGTTTAAAAAAAGAAGAGTTTGAAGAAGCTTTTTCTCATTTTACTAAGGCTGCGGAACAGGGATGCGTTGAAGCTGAGTACAAGTTGGGCCTTTGTTATAAAGAAGGCGAAGGCACAGAAAAAGATATAAATAAAGCTATAGAGCACTTTAATAAAGCTGCTGAAAGAGGCAATTCTGATGCACAATGTGATATGGGGGTGTTTTATTATTTCGGTCGCGGTGTAAAACAAGATGTGGAGCGAGCTTTTGAATTGTTTACCGAGTCTTCGAAACAGGGAAATGCTAGGGCTCAACACTGCCTTGCTACGTGTTACTATAGAGGTACAGGCACTGAAAAAGATATATCTCAGGCTTTTAAATGGTGGAATGAGTCTGCCAAGCAGTCTTTTCCAGAGTCTCAATATGATTTAGCTTGTTGCTATTTTGAAGGTGAAGGCACTAGTAAGAATGTAGCCAAAGGATTGGAGTTATGTACTAAAGCTGCTGAACAGGGGTTCCCTGAAGCTCAATATGAGTTAGGCAGGCGTTACTATGATGGGGATGGTGTAAGCGCAGATTTTAAACAGGCAGTTAAATGGTGGGAGAAGGCTGCAGAAAAAGATATTGCGGAAGCTCAATATCGTTTATCTCTTTGTTATGTTGAGGGTAAAGGTGTAGAACGCGATGTTCATAAGGCGCATTTATTGATGATTGAGGCCGCTAAGAATGGACATAAGAAAGCTACTGAAATTATCGGAATGGTAAAGAAGCGAATAGCTGAGGGGCAAGATGCAGAAGATTAATGTTCCTATATTAAATAGACACGTTACTATTGTCTTATTGAGCTTGTTTGTGCTTTTGTTTTTTGGGTGCACAGAAAATCCTCAGAGTGCTGAGGAACAGTATAAGCTGGGCATTAAGTATATTGTGGAAGAAAATTTGCCTAAAGCTATGAAATATTTCACTAAGGCAGCAGAACAGGGCCATGCTGAAGCCCAATATAAGTTGGGGTTGTGTTATTGTCAGGGTTTTATTTTTGATCGCAAGTTTAAAGAAGATTATCCTAAAGCTGAAGAATGGTTTAAAAAATCTGCCGCGCAGGGCAATATGAAAGCTCAGTGTGAGTTAGCTGTTTGTTACGGGAAGAATAATAAAGAATATTCTAAAGCTATTGAATTGTTGAATAAATCTGCTAAACAGGGATATGCTCGAGCTAAGATGTGTTTAGGTTTAGCTTACTGCAATGGTGAGGGTGTAGAGAAAGATGTCAAAAAAGGGGTAGCCTATTTTCAAGAAGCGGCTAAAGAGGGAGATGATGTGGCCCAATTTAATCTCGCTATTCGTTATTTTCAAGGTAAAGATGGTTTAAAGAAGGATTATGCTCAGGCTATAAAGTGGTTGACTGAATCGGCTGAACAGGGCAATGGAGATGCTCAATGTTTATTAGCTGCTTGTTATCGCGAGGGTAAGGGGGTAGAAAAGGATGAGAAGAAAGCTGATGAATTGGTTATTGAAGCCGCTGAGTACTATAATAAAATTGCCCTTGAGTATGTTAAGGAGCGTGTAAAATCTGGAGATAAACCGTTCTGTGAGCTA
>JAFSXH010000143.1 GCA_017444165.1 bacterium
CCTAGGGATAGGGGTAGCCGACATAGTTAAGATATTGACACCGTTTTGTAGCTCTTTGATCTTCTCTTTATCTTTGACACCGAATCTGTGCTCTTCATCTATAATTAGGAGGCCGAGCTTCTTAAAATTGACATCTTTAGAGAGGATTCTGTGCGTGCCAATGACTATGTCGCAACTTCCAGAGTTGATCTCTTCAACGTATTCTTTCTGTTCTTTGGCGGAGCGGGCGCGTGAGAGCAGGCGAATTTTGATAGGGTACGTTCCAAAACGCTCGCTAAATGTCAAGTAATGTTGGTGAGCCAACACTGTAGTTGGAGCCAATACAGCTACTTGAAAACCGTTGTCGACCATCTTGAAGGCCGCTCGCAGAGCTACTTCTGTTTTGCCATAACCTACATCTCCGCAAATGAGCCGTTCCATAGCCTGAGAACTTTCTAGATCATCTTTAACCTCACAGATTGCTTTCATCTGGTCGGGAGTCTCTGTGTAAGCAAAGGCATTTTCCATATCTTTTTGCCATTGACTGTCTTCACCGCAAGAAACGCCCTCATTCAAAGTTCTCGAGGCTTCAATATCGATCAGCTTTTGGGCAATATCTTCGGTAAAGGCTTTAATCTTAGCCTTAGTCTTCTTCCAATCGCTGCCACCCAATTTTGTCAATCTGGGGGCGAAATCTTCTAAAGACTCGTATTTTTGGATCAGATGCATTTGATCGATTGGCAAAAGAATACAGTCACCCTTAGCAAATTCCAAACGCAAAAGATCGTGAGCAATACCATCTATTTTTACAGATTCCACACCTTTATAAAGCGAGATTCCGTGTTGGATGTGAACCACGTAATCGCCGGGACTCAACTCTTCCAAGCGCAATTTACTGCCCTGATGAACAGGAACAGCTACTTTACCTTTATGTCTCCTCTGATGTTGACCGACAATTTCTCGATCACTTATAAGTTCCAGATATCCATCATCTAATTTTAAACGCCAACCTGTATCAATGTAGCCTTGAAGAATGAGAATGTGTCCCGCTTTGAGCAGTCCATAAGATTCTGTAGAAAAATTTTTGAATTTTTCCTCTCTCAGTATCTCTTCTAAACGTGATGCCTGGCTACTCAGCAAGATTATACGCCTGTTCTCCTTTTGCCATTGGGGCAAGATCTCAAGCATATCGTTTATTTTGTCTGTGAAAGGTTTAGCTATTTCAGTAGCTAGATCAATAGATTCTGTATTATGTAAACTCTCAATATTTTTGTCTGCTGAAATTATGATCTTCTTAAAAGGTTGCAATCTTCTGTCGACTTCTTCTTGGAGAAAATTACTCTCTTGGACACTCATACCATTGGGAATTAAACTCTTGTCATCCCACTCTTGATAGTATTCTTGGATAGCCAGCTTTATTTGATTAGGTTCATCTAGGACGACTAAACTTTGAGGAGCTTTGGCGCAGAGATGATCGCTCAGCCAGATCTCATTTTGACCAGAACTTACTTCTTCATCGCGATTAGGCATTAAAAGAAATTCTTCGAGATTGCGAGTTGAACGTTGAGTGTCTATATCGAAGGTACGCAGAGATTCTATAGTGTCATCGTAAAGCTCGAAACGCACGGGAAGACCAGTAATGGGATATATATCGATAATTCCACCGCGAATAGAATACTCGCCCTGGTGCTCGATCATGCTCCTTCTTTCATAATTCTGACTCTCCAGTATATCTTGTAACAATTCGAGATCTACAGATTCTCCATTGCGGATTACTAGTTTTTCTCTTTCTAATTTTTCTATCTGTATAGTTGGTTGTAAGAGGGCGCGTATGGGAGTGACAATTATTAATTGTTGATCGTCTGTAAAGTTTTTATATTCATCTATAGCTTGTAAAATTGAGAGTCGTTCTGGTTCGGCCTTACAATTTTCTCCCAAAAGTTTAGCATGTTCTTTTTCTGGAAATAATAACAATTGGAATTGAGCGAAAAAAGTTAAACTGTCTTGTATCAATCTTTCAGCACTGTCCATTGAAGCCGTCACCCAAAGTATAGGCGGCTTTTTATCAAGAACTTTGTGAAGTTCGTATATGAATAGTGATCTCACTGGTTGGACTAAACTTGTACAGACAGTTAAAGGCTTGTGTTGTATCGAGTTGATAACTTTTTGCCAACTGTCTTGTCTGCCCAAAAGTTCACTTAAATGAATGAAAGCATTAGAATTATTGCGATTGCAATCTGAAAACTCAGTACTACAATGATTTATATCTCTTTGACTGTTAATGATCTGGTTCTGTATAGATAGACTATTTACGTACATATTAAAAAAAAACGTGCTTTTAAATAAATTTACGCTCAAAAGTATACTATAGCGATTGAAAATTAGCAATTACTCAGAACCAGGATAAAGGAGGAGGCTACTAGAAAGGCTCAAGCCATTTAAGAGGTATTGTAAAACTCGATCTTTATATTTAGAGGGATGAACCATGGATTCTGACCAGACATTTTACGCTTCGGTGCGTCTAAAAGTCTTTATGGTCGCTGTTAGGTTGCTGGGATTAGTCTTAGCATTGATCTTGACAGGTCTAAATAGCGAAGCCAATCTGTGTTCGGAGCTTCCTTTCAAGGTGGAAGGATTCTCGATTGTCTTGACCTTAGCGGTAGTTCTTTACAACGTTGTTGCCGCTTTCTTCGTGTTTAAAACGGAGAATCATGGATTTGCTCCTTTGACTATAGCCGTTATAGATTATGTCTTCGGCATGATCTTGACTTACTACTACGGCCCTGGTTACTTAATTTTGAGTTTTACTGTGCCTTTATTGATGCTCTGCTATATATA
>JAFSXH010000144.1 GCA_017444165.1 bacterium
GAGTCGATCCGTGCTAAAAAGAAGTTGCGCCAGTCGAAGCGCACTTTGAATGAGGGGTTGATCGAGGTAGAGAAAAAGGGAAACCATCTGGAACTTTTGGCTAGTCCTAAAAGTGATTTTATGGCTATGGTTCCCATCTCGGTGGGTTGTAACCAGTGGTGTACTTACTGTATCGTTCCTCACGTGCGCGGCCCTCTGCACAGCCGAGCTATGGAAGCCGTTTTGAGTGAGGTTAAACGCCTTCTCGCCAAAGGATACAAAGAGATCATGCTCTTGGGCCAGAACGTCAACGATTATGGCAGGGATCTCCATTTACAAGAGGGCTTTGCCCAATTGTTAAATGAACTTACTCCTGAAAAGGTTGGCAATTTCCGTTTGCGCTTCACCTCTCCTCATCCAGCTTACTTTACTGAAGCGGCTATTGAGGCTATGGCTAAGAATCCCAATGTTTGTCCCCATATTCATCTGCCTTTGCAATCTGGCGATGATGAGATTCTCGAAATTATGCACCGCCGTTATACGGGCCGAGAGTTTATCGATCTCGCCCAGCGCATGCGCCGCGCTATTCCCAGTCTGTGCATAACCACTGATATTATCGTAGGTTTTGCGGGTGAGAGTGAAGAGCAGTTTCAACACACTTTAGATGTGGTTAAGGCTGTGCGCTTCGATTCGGCCTTCATGTTCGCTTACTCAGAGCGTCCCGGCACACCTGGGAGTGAGTTTGCCAATCAGGTTCCTGAAGAGTTGCGCTTAGAGCGTCTGCACACTTTAATCGATACCCAAAATGCCATATCTGAAGAGCTTAACAGATCGCGTATCGGTTTAGAGACGGAGATCTTAGTCGAAGGACCGAGCAAGAAGGAGCCTGGTCGCTACACAGGGCGCAACAGGCAACACTGGCTTATTCATGTGGATAGCGATAGAGATCTCACAGGTCAATTTGTCAAAGTGCGACTGGAAAAGTCATTTATGTGGGGCTTTGTAGGTTCTATTTGCAAGTGAGAGACTATGAATTTCTGAGTATAGTGAGACAAGATCATTGGATATGAAAGACTGCCCGCCTGCTTGAGCTTGCAAAGAGTAGGCGCAGTTGCTTTCTTTCACGTATTTGCCGTTTTGGTAAGTCTTTAATTTTGTCAACTTTAGAAGCTATGTTTAGCGGAAAGGCCGAATTATTTAACGGATTGGTGGCTCAAGGGTAGGTACGCGATATACACGTGGAAGTGCGTCCGGTTCAAACAATTGTAGTAAGAATGTGGAAAAATTAGGAATATGGCAACACAGAACTTTCTTTTTGAAAGTTTGGTTATTTTTTTCAAAGGTGATTAAATCTTCGCGCAAAATCTACATTTTATCCTTTGAAAGAAGGTTGTGTTTATGGCCATTAGTAGATCTTCCATTAAAAAATATGAAAAAGTTGAACCTGTTTTTTATAAAATGATGTTGGAAAGTGCCGCTAAATCAGATCAGGACTTAGCTGAGGATGGTAGGAGATTTCGCAGGTTTATTTTGAGGAGTTCAGTCGTTATATTTTTAATGCTTGTTATACCGACACTTTATTATTGTTATACTGGTTATGTTCAAAATTTCTCAGAATTTGTGAAAAAATGCGAAAATTTAACTGTCTTTTGGGGATGTCTTATTGTTTTTATTGCCTTTATACCTTTAAGTCGATTATCTAAGCCCAAGCGTGTAAAATTGATAATTGATAATGATAAGATGGGAATATTTACTATAACTGGTGATCGTATGGGCAATCTTATCATGATAATGGGAGATGGCTCAACTTTGCCTATAACCGCGGTTGAGGCATTGGGTATTATGGCTGTAAGCGAAGTTAGAGAAGCGAGAAGTTGAATTGTGTCTAGAGCTTTAGCCAAAAATTATAGAAAAATTTCTCCAGATATGTACGATGTAGAGTTAGACAGAGTTACCGTAAGCGATGAGGTATTAAAAGAGGAAACGAAGGATTTTCGTAAGTTTTTTTTAGAATGTTCTGGAGTCTTCTTCTTAATTTTAGCTCCTTTGACATTTTATTATTTTCA
>JAFSXH010000145.1 GCA_017444165.1 bacterium
ATTGGGATAAAAGATAAAATCGTCTAAAGAACGCAGAGGAGAGTAGGGTGAGGTCGGTACGCTGGGAGTTGAACCTATAGCCGAACAAGAGCTTATGTGAGTACTTTTTAGGCCACAATCTTGGAGGATCTTTTCTAAACCAGGGTTGTAAGCACATTCGGGGAGCCAAAAATCCTGCGGATAAAAACCGAAGAAACGTTTGAAAGTATCTAAACCGAGTTTAATTTGTGTGCGCGTCAGGGAACTGTGCGGGTAGAGCAGGGGCAAAATGGCACTGGTAGCACAAGTGGTAATTAAATTTACAATACCTTTGTGGTGTAAATTGGCGAAGGCTCCGATGAGATCACTTTTATAAGTGTGGATAAACTTTTCCTGATACTTGGAAAAGAGTTGCCAATAATAGTCGGCCAAGGGGAAGATTTGGGAGTCGAAAAAATTACGTTCTTTCTCAAATTTAGCTAAATTGATCTTGTACTGGAGATAGATGCGGAAATGCTCCTGAATTATCGGTGAAGCGAGCATCTCTAGAAGTGTAGGTGAGAGAGACAAGGTTATTGGAGTATTTATAATGTGGGATTGTAGCCTCTCCAACATTTCCAGAAGAGGAAGATAAGTATCCAGTATCTGATCGAAGAGGAGGTATTCATCGAGAGAATACTTGTTGTGCGGATGCTTGAGATAGGGAGCATGGGCATTTAGAACTATGGCTAAATAGAATTCCATCTACAAAAAGTTCCCTTCAGGAGATTCCCAACGCCCTAAATGGCTATCGAAAGCGCGGGCGAGCTTCATCGTATTCATGCGGCAATAAAGGGAAGTCTGATCATCGGTTGGATCGTAGGCCTTGGCTAACAACGGAGGTAACTCGCGGATAACTTTGGGGACATGGCTGGAGGGCATCAAAAACTTACTGCTCTCGGTAATGGTGTAAAGCTCGTTATTTTGTAACAGGTAGCCTAACTTGCCATGTAAGTGCAGACTGAGTTTACTCTCATCTAAGGGGCCTTTCAATTCTAAGTAGCGAGAACGATTGGGGCCGCTGACATCGTAAGTTAGGATAGATTCCGAAGCTGGAAAACTTTCAATATGTATGACGAGGCGACTGGAATTGAATATATCCTCCCCCAGTTCAGATTCTAATTCATTTTGAGTCTTGTAAGAGACGTTCCAACTAGCATAAATCTTGTAAGGAGTTACAGGAATAAGCATGAGAATATCCTCGCTGAAGACGTCTGGAAGATCGCTCGGTCGAGGCAACCTGAGCGAAGACCAGGGCAGAGTATGTGAACAGCGATGGAGCATAGCTGAAACGCCTCCCTCAGAGCTTACTTTTTCCAGTCGGGATCGGCCGCATAAACTTGTAAGAGCGACTGATCTTCATAAAGGTAAGTGTAGTCGATACCTAAACTCTCAGAGATAAAGATACCGTGTTGCATGATCTGCTCATCATCTATCCAAATATCGCAAGAGCGTGTGATCACGTCGACGTGAGTCTTGCAAGACCAATCGGCTCCCGTCTGGCTCCCATAAGGATCCCCAAAGGCAATGTGGACACCAGGCATCTTCTCATCCTGCAAAAGATTGCCTATAAACTCGAAGACGGCCAAATTTGTACCTATGGCAAATTCGCCAATCCTGTCTGAATGGGGCAGTTTATGGCAATATTCCCAAAATTCTTTCTCTAACTCTTTGTTCTCGCAAGTGGCCTTCTTCAGATAACCACCTTCGATCTCCAGAGTCATGGGGGTCTTATCCAAGACACCGTACTTTTCACTGAAATAATCGCCTACCGTACCATCGACTACGAAGGTTCCATCGACACTGGCAGGGCAGGTAAAGACCTCACCACCTGGCAGATTCGACCAGACCTCTTCAATAATGCCGCTAGTCTTGCGCCAAAAGTATTCAGGGTAAAAAGTGGCTACAACGTCTGTACCCGCACGGCTCTTGACGCGCACCGTTTTACAAGTCTGCGCTCTATCTAAAATGCGGCGGCTTATAGCGTCAACCTTGCGATAATCGGCCCTCATACCTTGACACATGATCTGTTCAGTAATGCCGACCATGTGGGCGTATTTGACATGATTAGCGTCCACCGCTGAGACGAACTGCATACGAGCGGGCAACTCATCCTTTTGAGGATAAGCACAGTAAAGACAGACGTCAGCATCTTTCAGAGGAGTGAGTAACTCCTCAGGGTACTCTTTTGTCGGTCTAGGGGCGTAATCTTCTATAATCAGAAGACGGGGAACAGCTTGAGCTTCGAGGGCGGCTTGTTGTAAAGCTAAACCTATATTTTGACCGCGTCTATCGGCTAAAATATAGACTCTCTGCCCAGGCTGGACATTTAAACAGACGCTCACAGCATTGCGTGCGCCTGGCAGTAATTCTTCAATCTTGTTATTATTAGCATCCATAATGTAAAATGCGTTTTTAGGCTGGCAGATTAGTTCCTTTTTTGGAAATATCTTCTCTGGCGGAAAAATAGGAGAGATTGGCGTTGTTTCTTAAACGTTTAGAGTTGCACGGATTTAAAACATTTGCAGAAAAAAAAGAGATAGAGTTTATCCCTGGTTTGACGGCTGTGGTCGGCCCTAATGGGAGTGGAAAGTCCAATTTGACCGATGCCGTGCGTTACGTTTTAGGAGAACAGAGTATCAGAAATTTGCGGGCCTCTAAACTGGAAGAGTTGATCTTTGTCGGTTCACCAGAGAAAGGCGTGGCTAAAAGATGCCAAGTTTCCGCTGTTTTTGACAATTCCGATCACCAATTAGCTATCGATTTTAATGAAGTTGCCTTGAGCAGGACTACCAGCCGAGAGGGAGAGTCACGCTACAGCATAAACGGTGTAGATTGTCGTCTGCGCGATATGCAAGAACTTTTGATGGGTTCTGGTATTGGGCCGGGTTCTTTTTACATCCTGGGTGCGCGTGAGATAGATATGGTCTTATCGAATGATCCCAAAGAGCGCAGACATATGTTAGAGGAGACGGCGGGGACGAATCTTTACAAGTTCAGGCGCAAAGAGGCCCTGCGCAAGTTAGAACAGGCTCAACAGAATTTGCGCCGCTTAAAAGATGTAAAGATAGAGTTAGAGGGCCAATTGAGCGAGAGCCAAAAAGCCCTGCATCGCTATGAACGCTATCGCCAAGCCCAAGTCGAGCTCCAAGAATTAGAAGCCCATTTAGCCTGGATAAAGTACAGCCGCGCTCAAGAAGAGTTCAGACGCTCTCAAGATGAGTTGCATAAGATCAAGGACCAGTCTACTTGGGCCGATCAACAATTGGCAAAATTACAAAATGAATTAGAGATCTGTCAAAATGAACAGCGCGAGAGGTTACAAGAGCGCGTCAAACTCCAAGAAGAGATCTCTGATCGGCGCGAAAATATCTCCTTTGCCCTAGCTTCCCAAGATGGACTGAATAGACGAGTGGTTCAGTTGGAAGATGATATAAAATTGGCCAAAGTTCGCGCTGAAAATCTACAAAAGCGTGTCAGTGAGAGAAAAGAGAGGTTGACCTGCCTAGAAGAGGAGATAGCCAGAGGACGGGCCAGTCTGGCTTTATCGCAAGAGCTCTTCCAAAATTGGCATAATTTGCGGGCGGAGTTAGAGAGCAATCGCAAAGAGGAAGAGAGTTTATCCCTGCAGAGAGAGGCGGAGAAGCAGAGGATCTCTTTAGGAGATCTGCGTTTACAGAACTTAAAGGGCCAGTGGGATATTTTACAAGGAGAGAGGGCCGAAGAGCGGGATCTCAGCGAAGATTTAGCAACTTTGAATAATATCTATCTTCAAGTCAAAGCTGACAGAGAGAGGGCTGAAGATAACTTTAAGTCTAAGCAAACTAAGTTGCGCGATCTGCGCCAAAGGCGCACTAACCTAGAGAGATCCAGACGTTCGTTAAATTCTCAAGTTGCAGAGGCTGAATCAATCTTAGAGGAGCGTTCAGGAGTACCCTTACCCGTGCGCACAGTCTTGAAGTGGAATTTACCGGGCACTATCGGTACAGTGGGTGAATTGATAAAGGTTCCTCACGGTCTGGAAGTGGCTTTAGAGGTGGCTCTAGGTGGACGGGTCAACGATGTGATCGTGCGCGATCGTCAGGTCGCCTCCGAGCTGGTGGAGCGTTTGAAGAGAGATAGGATAGGTCGCGTAACCTTTTGGCCTCTCGATCTACAGCGGCGTGAGGTTGAGCCTATGATTTTGCCTACTCGCCAGGGAGTAGTCGGTTTCTGTCTGGATCTGATCGATTTTTCCGCCGAGTTGTGCCCTGTGTTAAGTCAAATTTTTGGCCAGATTGCAGTTATGGAATCACTGAAAGATGCTCTGACACTCTTCGATCTCTGTAAAGGTCGCCGTCCCCATCTGGTAACTTTGCAAGGTGAATATTTATCTGCTGTGGGTTCAGTTACGGGTGGAAGCTTAAAAACTGATCGAACGGGGCTCTTTACTAAAAAACATTTTTATGAAGATCTGAGCTCTCAATTGGACGATCTGGAGAGAGAGATTGCAGAGATCGTTAAATCTGAAGAGGAAGAGAATTTGCTCCTCCACGAGGCTGAAAAGACTTGGCAAAATTACCGTGAGTCCGAACGCACTGCCAAAGAGAGATTAGCTGATGCAGAGGCGGAAAACAAGCGTTTATTGCGCCAACAGAAACTTTTGCAGAGTAATACGGATAATTTACAAAAAGATATATTGAGCCTAGAAAAAGAAATTCTCCAATCTCAAGAAAAATTGGCCGAGATTGAAGAAAAATTGCCTCTCCTCTTGCAAAGGCGAAAGAGCATCGAAGAGCAGTTAGCACCATTGAGAGAAGCGGAGACAAGTAAAGAAAATTTAACTCGCCAGTTGTCGATCAATGAGTATGAAAGGGATAATATCAACAGACAATTAGCGGAGAGTTGGGAAGACCTCCAACAAGTCCAAGGTGATCTCAAGAGGTTAGAGTTGAGCAGAGAAGAGAGCCTGTCTGAAGGTGGCAAGATCGACACTTCTATCTCTTCACGCCGTGCAGAATTGAACCAATTAAATCAAAAATTGAGTGATTTGAATCTATTTTTAGAAGAGAACAATCTCCGTTTAACCTCTCTAAAGTTGCAGCAGAGTCAAAATGCTTTTGAGGCTCGCACGTTAGGCGAGAAGTTGAGTTCTGCTCAGACTAATTTAAGCAGTTTACAAAATATCTTAGATATTGAAGAGCGCAATTGGCAAAACTTCAATACTGCTGAAGATAAATTGAAAAATTGGAACGAAGATTTTGATACAGATAAGGCCCAAAAACAAAAAGAAA
>JAFSXH010000146.1 GCA_017444165.1 bacterium
GCTATCGGTGCCTTCAACGTCAATAACATGGAAATTGTGCAGGCTATCACCGAGGCCGCCTTTGAATTAAGAAGCCCTGTGATCCTCCAAGCTTCTCAAGGAGCTAGGAAGTACGCCAATTCCATATACCTCGTCAAGCTGGTCGAAGCGGCCACAGAGCTCTATCCAGAGCTTCCTATAGTTTTGCATCTTGATCACGGTGGGGACTTCGCCACTTGTAAGGACTGCATAGATCACGGCTTCACCTCCGTCATGATCGACTACTCCAGCCACTCTTTTGAAGAGAATATTGAGGAGTCTCGCAAGGTAACTGAGTACGCCCACGAGCGCGGGGTGGTAGTAGAAGCTGAATTGGGTACTTTGGCTGGCATTGAGGATGCCGTTTCGGTAGATGCTGATAATGCCATGTTCACTGATCCCGATCAGGTAGAAGAGTTTGTCAGCAAAACCCATGTTGATTCTTTGGCTATTGCTATCGGAACCAGCCATGGTGCTTATAAGTTCAAACCTGGCACAGATCCCAAGCTCCGCCTGGACATCCTGGCAGAGGTGGCCAGAAGGTTGCCTGGGTTCCCCATCGTTTTGCATGGCTCTTCTTCTGTTCCTCAGGAATATGTGAAGATCATCAATGAGAATGGCGGTCGCTTAAATGATGCCATCGGCATTCCCGAAGATCAGTTGCGTGAGGCGGCCAGAGGCGCGGTCTGCAAGATTAACATCGACTCCGATCTGCGTTTGGGCATGACGGCAGGTATACGTGAACATTTTGCCTCTCATCCCGATCACTTCGATCCCCGTCAGTATATCAGTGATGGCCGCAAGTACGTTAAGGCTGTAGTGGCCCACAAGATTAAAGAAGTACTCGGATCGGATAACAAGATCTAGTTAAACAGGATAAACATTGTACATTGCCCCGCAGGTCAACCATTGCGGGGTTTTTTATAGATAATTGTTTAGAGGGAGAGAGCAATAGTATGACATTTTGGAATGTTTCTAAAAGAATTCTGAGTAGTTTTATAAAATATTTGAGAGCTCCTAAGAAAAACCTGAGTGATTATGAAAAAACAGAGTTGTGGCTTAAGTGGGCATTGGAATCAAAACTCTCCAAATTTATGAAAATTTGGTGCACTTATCCTCTCATGTAGTCGTCGGTAACTCAAGATCAGGTACTGGACATAATCAAAAACGGTGGAAAGTTCAATGATTCGGAGAGCGGAAAGCCATTCTAAGCAACCATTTGAAGTGTAGATAAATTCTAAAACAAAGAAAGGACTGATAATATGGAATTTATAATGCCATTTAAAGTTGCTCATCCCATTACGAACTAACAGAGAGATGGCTCAAGTGGATGTCAACATCGAAGTTCTTCAAGTATTTAGTGTTTGGTTCTATATTTCTTATCTTTGCGATAGTACCCCCTCTTTATCCCATAAGGATCGGTTTAACTGAATATTTGCAAACTAAAAAGCTCGTCAAAGTCTGTACGCAAGAGATCACGGGCACAGTTTTGAGCGTAGAAGAGTATGGATTCGGTAGAGTTGGTAAAACCTATAAGGTTACTGCAGAGTATAAGATAAATGATAAAATTTATGAAACAAATGGAGAAGTAGGTTCTCTCACAGATTATTTTAAAGGACAATCCATAATTGTACACTTCAATCCTGATAGTCACAACGTAGCTTATACAGGCAAAAAAACATACGAATATTGGGGCGGTTTATATACGGCCTTTTGGGGCTTGGTGATGATGATACCAGCTATTCTTATACTATTCAAAGCCAAGATCGGAAAAGAAAAGATAGTTATAATTGACGCTTCTGGAACAACATTAACTGTAACTCCTAGTGATAGATCAGGTTTCTTCTTTTTAATAAACGAAGATGGATTCAAATCGCTGGTAATTAAAGAGCAAGTGTTAGACATAATCATAAACGGCGGAAAATTTTAAAGTTCTGAAGGTATGAATATATACGTAAGAAGCTGCTAGAGCACGTCAATGAATTCCAGCCAATCTTTTGTGACATTTGGGACAACAATCTAAATCCAGGTTATTGGCAATTACGCTGTTGTACGCACGCTCTATGAGTAGAGCATGGCACTTAGAGCAGTAAGTATTTTGCCCCTCATCGTCTGGCACGTTGCCGATGTAGACGTGGTGTAACCCCAACCCTAGAGCCTGTGCGCGGGCTCTTTTTAGTGTTTGAGCGGGTGTAGGTTGCGGATCGGTCAGTTTATAAGCAGGATGAAAGCCGCTCAAGTGCCAGGGAAGATCGGCTCCCAACTCGTCTCTTATCCATTTGGCCGCCGCTTCAATCTCTTGGGGAGAATCGTTTAAGCCAGGGATGAGGAGAGTCGTCAATTCTAAATGGCACTTAGTTTGGTGTCGCACGTATTTTATGTTATCTTTTATGACATTTAGATCTGCGGCACAAAAACGCCTATAAAAATCAGGATTGAAAGATTTTAAATCGATATTGACTCCATCCATAGATTCGAAAAAAGTATGACGATATTTAGGATTAATGTAAGCGGCGGTAACGGCTATAGTCTTTATTCCGGCTTCGTGACATTTTCGGGCACAATCCAGAGCATAATCGTACCAGATGATCGGCTCATTGTAAGTAAAGGCACAACTTAAACAATTGTAGTATTTGGCCAATTGTATCAACTTAGCTGGTGAGAGTTCATGGCCCAGCTCTGAACCTTGACGTGACTTGCTAATGTGCCAATTTTGGCAAAACTTACAGCCCATGTTACACCCCAAAGTTCCCAAAGATAGTGCTTTACTGCCAGGATAAAAATGGTAGAGAGGTTTTTTCTCAATGGGATCGATAGCCAGAGCACAGACTTTTCCATAAGAAATATTAGTCAGTTGACCTTGTAAGTTTTGTCTGATAAAACAGAAGCCGCTTTGACCTTCTGCCAATTTGCAATGGCGCGGACAGAGCTCACAAGTTACTTTAGAGAGGGACAATTTTCAACACCTCGGAATAAAGATTTTATTATGTCACCCATAGAGATAATTTACGAAGATGAAGACATTTTGGTAGTCAACAAACCCGCAGGGTTACCTATGCACCCCAATTTAGATAAATCGAGAGAAAATTTAGTCGATACTATCAAAAAAATGCGCTCTCCCGATCTTTATTTAGGCATTCACCAGCGTCTGGATTTACAGACCTCTGGAGTAGTCCTGTTTTCTAAGAACACCAGAGTTAATCCCTCACTAGCCCGACAATTTAACGAACATAGCGTAAAAAAGATCTATTGGGCTTTAGTCCTCTCTCCAGGTCATCTTCGCCAGCGCGAATGGGAGTGCAATATACCTTTAGGAGAACCTTTAAAACGCGGTGGAGCTGTCACCTGGAATAGACCTAATTGTAAGTCTGCATGTACCATATTCAGATTAATCCAACGCCAGGGCAAACTGCTCTGGTTAGAGGCCACACTGAAGAGCGGACGCAAACACCAGATCAGGGCTCACTTAGCCGCCCAAAAGATGCCTATCTTGGGAGATACACTTTACAGAGGTTCAACTGCGGTGGAAATAAAGAACCAAACGGTAAATTTCCCACGCGTGATCCTCCACGCTCGCCAATTGTCTCTAGTCCATCCCACTACGGGAAAACAATTAGAATTTATTGCTGAATTGCCAAGAGAACTTGAGGAGATATGGCAACTTTGTCATCTAACTTTCTAAATGTAATCAGTTGGGATAAGAACGGGCGTTGTCTACATATTCTTTAATTTGAGAGGTAATTACCTGAGCTACGCTTTCTCCAGCTAACCATCTCTTCGTCCATTCGACTGTTTTTATAACGGCTTCAACTATCCCCCATACTGGCTTCCAACCGAAGATAGACTTTACATAGCTA
>JAFSXH010000147.1 GCA_017444165.1 bacterium
CAATTGAAAGATGCTCCAGATTTACATATGGAACTTTTGCCTATTGATGATTTTATGGGCCCTGAAGTTAAACCTCAATAATTTAGGAGGGAGTGCGGAATGAAGATTTACGAAGAACTTCAGGCTCGTGGCCTGATCGCTCAAGCTACTGATGAAGAGCAGATCAGAGAGCTTATTAATAATGGTGGAGCGCGTTTTTATATAGGATTTGATCCTACAGCCGATTCTCTGCACGTGGGCCATTTTATGGCCTTATGTTTGATGAAAAGATTGCAGATGGCGGGCAACAAACCTATAGTTTTGCTCGGAGGTGGTACTGGTTATATTGGTGATCCTACGGGCAGAACAGATATGCGCTCTATGCTCACTCCAGAGGATATTGCTCACAATTGTGAGTGCTTCAAAAAACAGATAGAGCGTTTTATCGACTTTGGTGAGGGAGCGGCCATTGCTGTAAACAACGCGGATTGGCTCTTAGAACTCAAGTACGTTGAACTTTTGCGTGAGGTGGGAGCCTGTTTTTCGGTTAATAATATGCTCAGAGCTGAGTGCTACAAACAGCGTATGGAGCGGGGGTTGAGCTTCTTAGAGTTCAATTACATGATCATGCAGAGTTACGACTTCCTGTACTTGCACGATCACTACGGTTGTAACATGCAGTTCGGCGGTAACGATCAGTGGAGCAATATGCTTGGCGGTACGGAGCTTATCAGGCGCAAACGCGATGAGGATGCCTATGCCATGACGATCACTCTGCTCCTCAACAGCGAAGGCAAGAAGATGGGCAAGACGGCCAAAGGGGCCGTTTGGCTCGATCCTCAAAAGACGACTCCCTTCGAGTTTTACCAATATTGGCGCAACATTGAAGATGCCGATGTTATGAAGTGTATCCGTATGCTCACCTTCATCTCTTTGGAGGAGATAGAGGATATGGAAAATTGGGCTCCCGATCGCATTAACGAGAAGAAGGAACTCTTAGCCTATGAACTTACAAAGTTGGTTCACGGAGAAGAGGAAGCTAACAAGGCTCAAACGGCGGCCCGTGCTCTATTTGCTGGTGGTGGAGATGATAGCAATATGCCTACCACCGAACTTACTGAAGTAAGTCAGGAGGGTATGACAGTAGTTGAGCTAGTTCTTAAGTGTAACTTGGCGACTAGTAAGGGCGAAGTGCGCCGTTTGATCCAGCAGGGCGGTCTCTCAATCGATGGAGAAAAGGTCGATACTTTTGATCAGATCATCAGTAAAGAGTCTTTAGAAAAAGGCGTAAAGATCCGCAAAGGTAAGAAGATCTTTCATAAAGCTATATTAAAGTAGAAGAGATCATCTTATCAATAGATAAAAGCACCTCGCTCGAATCGGGTGAGGTGCTCTTATTTTTGTTTGTATATCAAATAGACTCCGTCAAGCTAGCTTATCATGCCGTTGCGCTCGATGGTCATTTTGCCATCGACCCAGCGCACTACACCTATGTAGGCGTTGCCATTTTTGTCGAAGAGATCACTCTTGCTCACAGTCTGATTCGGTTCGGTGTAGAGGATGGAGCCATTCTGGATCAGCTGCTTCATATCTTCAGCCAATTCAAGGCCAGGGTCACCGCTCATAGCCGTCAGACCACCAGAGACGCGGCCGCTCACCTCTGCGCCTGAGAACTTGCCAAACTCTGGACCTTCCAAGGTAATTGTAGCTTGGCGATCAGGCACTATGCTAGCCATACTCATATCCGATGGGGTGTCGTCACCCTCAAACAGTATGTTGCGCTGTAACATGTTATTCAAGATAATGTCGTGGTTCTGACCACCATTTTGAGCGTCAACCTTTAACATCAGGAGGGCGGCATCGCGATAAGTGATCTCATTTTGCGGAGCCAACTTTACGGCTTGAGCTAAGAGGCCCATGCTCTCACTGCCCGCCTCTTTGATGGCTCTGGCGGGTTCCATACCGTTGGCGATGTTGCGGGCGACCATATCTGACATTATGTCGTACTGAGCACCAGTGAAGATACGCGACCAACTGTGCATCTCCGTAGTTAAAGGATCGGAACCTGAGGGATGAGGATCTACTGTATGAGGAGCCTGCCATTTGAAATCGTTGATAAAGTTGCGGATGTAGTTGCCGCCTGTAGCGTTTCTGCCAACTTTATTGTTGATAGAGGTTCCCAAAAGCTCACCAGTAGCCGCTAAACAGTTGGGCTTGTGCATATCTCCGCCAGTTTCCTGAGCGGCCAATTCGCAGACTTCATCGCTCTGAGTAGCCATGAAGAGACCAGTCAAGTCGGCAAAAGCCTCGTGGAAACCGTTGGTGTCCGCTTTCCAAGAAGTAAAGTAACCAGGACGCTGACTGTCTAAGATAGCGTGGCCAACTTCGTGGGAGACTATCTCACCCGAACTGCCAGAATATACTTGACGATTAGTGACGGGATCTTTGCCGTGGAAGAAGTTGACTGATTTACTATCACGAGAGTAGTAAGCGTTAAAGTCTATACCAGCGTCTGGATTCAACTCGATCTGCTTATCGCCAAAAGCCCAATGGATCTCGGAACCTAACTTCTCTTCCATGGCGTTGACCGTCTGCTGTACAGTAGCCAGACTGTGAGCGGCCACAAACTTGCGCGTGCCAGGCGTGAAGACGTAATTGCCCTCATCGTTGGGAGTAATTCTCTCTTTGCCTGCAAACTTGACGTTCTCACCCTCTAGAGTGGAGTTGCTGGCGCGAATGTTGGGTACGTTTACCGCTATAGGCTCCATCACCATCTCATCTTGGGGATTGTAAGAGATCTCCACACCCTTAGCGGCCACGGAGACGGACTCATTGGGGCGAGTGTAAGAGAGGGTATTTAAAGAATTTATGGAGTTTATCAAAATTCATTCCTCCTAACTAATAATTCCCGTATGTTCGATAGTCATCTGTCCATCGACCCAGCGCACTATACCTAAATAGGCATTTCCTTTGCTGTCGAACATATCTTCTCTCGTCACCTTTTGATTAGGTTCTGTGTAGAGGATAGAGCCGTTCTTGATGAGTCGCTTCATATCTTGAGCCAAAGTCGCCTCGGCACTTCCGCTCATAGCATTGAAACCGCCATTAGTCTTGCCCGACACAGAGGCTCCAGAGAACTTGCCAAACTCAGGGCCATCGAGAGTGATCGTTACATCGCGGAATTCAGAGATACTGGCCATTGAGAGATCGGAAGGAGTATCGTCACCTTCTTGAAGGATGTTGCGGTTTTGCATGTTTCTCAAGATGATGTCATGAGCTTTGCCGCCGTTGTGTTGCTCGTCATATTTGAGCATACACATAGCTATATCGCGATAGGAAGCATCGCTCTCAGGAGAGGCCTTGATAGCTCCAGCTAATATCTCCATGCTCTCTTTGCCAGCGGCCTTAATGGCACTGGCGGCATCCATACCCTCTTCCATGTTGCGCTTGGTCAGATCGGCCATAACATCGTAGTGAGCACCGCTGAAGATCTTCGACCAATCGTGCATCTCTGTACCTACAGGATGTTCTTTATTAGGTCTCTCAGGAACTCCATTGGGATCTTCCCATTTGAGATCGTGAAGGAAGGTGCGCACATAGTCGCCACCTGTGGCGTTGCGTCCTACCTGGTGATTTATGGTTGTTCCTAAAGATTCGCCCGTGTTGGCTATGCAGTTGTCCTTGTGGAGATCTCCACCGCACTGCTGTGCCGCTAATTGACAAACTTCATCAGATTGCGTGGACATGTAAAGGGCAGTTATATCACCAAAGGCCTCATGTAAGCCGTTGGTATCGGCCTTCCAAGTCATCATAAAGTTGGGTCTTTGACCATCTAAAATGGCGTGGCCTACCTCATGGGAAATGACCTCACCGGAAGCACCAGAATAGGCTATCTGACCCGTCACTGGATCGGTATCGTGGAAGAAGTTTAAAGAACCGCCACCATCGCGGGTGTAATAAGCGTTCAACATCTTGCCGTGATCAGCGAAAAGGTCGATTTTCTCACGCCCAAAAGCAAAGGACATATCCTCACCAAAGACGGCTTTCATATCGTCAAATGTTTTCTGAATGGTGGCCATGCTGTTGGCGGAGACAAAATTCTTGGTATCGGTCTTGTCATCGAAGACGTAACCGCCATTTTCATTGGCCTTCAAAGGCTGGGTAGGATAGCGACGATCGTGGCCAAAACGCACGTTGTTAGTCTCTGGCTGTTCTCCCTCTTTGCTCACTACAGGCAACTTGACGGTGAGAGGATCCATCACCAGTTCATCTTGTGGGTTATAAGAGAACTCCACCTCACGGGAGGCCGCCTGGGCAGAGAGATTGGAAACTTCATCTAGTGAAGTCGTGTTAGTTACGTAATTAAAGGAGTTAATGGAGTTTATCATTGATTTTTTACCTCTTAATTTTACATTTTGCGAAGTATGCCGCTATTTTTAGTTATAGTAATCTCTACCCTGCGGATGGGCGTTGTCGCTTTGTCATTTTTGTAATTGCTTAAAGCTATTTTGCCAGGATAAACTGGTGTGCCGTTCTCGTTGTAAATAATTGCTCCTAAAACAGTTTGACTGTTGCGCGTATTATCTTTATTAGCTCTGCATATGAACATAGCTGCTCCAGCTTTTAAATTTTCGGCAACTTCAACAAGTGATTTAAATTCTGGACTGTATTCTAGCATTAGCTTGCTCTTTCCATTAGGTGTTATCTTACCTTCTCTCATCACTGTCTCTGCGCCACCGCTTGTTTCTTGTCCATATTTAACAACTTTCCAGTAGAACACTTCTTTTCCATCACTTATGCTACACTTCTCTAGTGTGCTGGTATCACTACCTGTTGGTTGTTTAGAACCATATCTCAAAAAGCCGATACTTTTGGCTATTGATGGCATAGTTTCTATGGAACCTACAAAGTTCTCTATATCTTGGTTAGTTCTGATCTCTTGAGCTTTTCTGCTGTAACCAATTCCCATTCCTAGAAGTATGCATGTGATGCATATTACAGCTAGGACTTCAATTAAAGTGAAAGCGGATTTGGATTTTGAAAAAATCTTAACAGACATAAATTAATCTTCTCCTTTCGATTTCTTTACAAGAAATACCACAGCGGCTCCACCTAATAAGATCAGTAAACTTATGATTAAAAAATTTTTACTTTTCTTTTCAGTTTTTACTTCAGAGTCTGGTATAGTTGATGTAAAGTTTGGTTCTTGTGGCAAATCTTTGTTTGTGGTCTTTTTTTCTTCCTTTTTCGTAGAGGTTGTGTTGGCAATGTTACTATTTGACGTATTTGCTGAAGGGGAGGTATCTACGAAGTTTTCGTTTGTAACTACCAATTGTCCATCTGGAGTTTCCACATAGTGGGGGACACCTTCACCAGGAATAACTGCCGCAAAAGTGCTACTCTGAAATAAGCAAACACATAAAGTGAGTAATACGAATAAAATAAATTTTTTAAATTGCTTAGGAAAAATATTATACATTTTAACTCCTTTGTGTTAGAATATCCATGCGAAGTTGTCATTCATTATAGCATAATTTTTTTATATGAAGGGAGATATTGGGATGATTTTTAAAAATTATATAAGGCGAAAATTTCAAGGGTTGACTCTATTGGAAGTGTTGGTCTCGATAAATGTGTTGGCTGTGGCTCTGATGTCATTTGCTTCGATATTTCCTGCCGCTTTCAGATTGAATAAGAATTCACATAAACAAACGATAGCCGCCAAGTATGCTGCTGCTGTGGCCGAAGAGTTGAGGTCGAGAAGAATATATGGTACAAACAACCAAATAAATATTAGCAACCCCCAACTTTACTTGGATGCCGATGTCGATGGCTGGAAGGTAGGAAAGTTAGATGATGGACGAACGCTCACTGGAAAGTGGTATTATTACAACAAGACTTCTGGCACTGACGGCAAAACTATAGATACTCGTTTCGGTACTTTTAATTCGATAGAAGGTATTGATCCAAATTTTTCCATAAAAAAAATAGCTATCAGGCAAATGGAAAAACAGGAGACGTATAACAGTTCGTTTTTTGAAATTTATGTCACTGTGGAATTTAAAGATAATGTGAATGGTCGGATGGTAACTAGAGAGGCAACGGTTGTAACTGGAAGGACTGGTAATAGGGCATGAAGTTAAAAACAAAAGGTTTCACCTTAGCTGAACTCTTGGTTGCTATTGCTCTTTTCGTTGTTTTTCTAGGTGGAACAGCTAAGTTTGTTATCGATGCTCTAGATTCTCAGGATATGGATCGTCGTACGCGCAAAGCCCAGAGTGTAACTCGCACACTTCTAGAGAATATGATCAATGATATGAGGACTGCTGCTATCTTTCCTTCCAATGTAGCTGTCGGTAGCTCTGCACTTCCTTGCGGTATACTCTATCCTGACAGTGCTGGTGCTGTTGGCTCTAGGTACAACGTAAAGAAGACTGAAAACAAGCTTATTTTACTCCATAATGATGCTACTGATTTACATAATTTACAGGCTAGTGATTATAGTGCTGTTTTGTATTGTGTCATAAAAAATAATCGTGTTCTTAGATTATCCAGAAAATTAGGGAGTTGGAATGCTGTAGCTACCCCGCCAAGTTTGACATGTGACTACTGGCAGATTTTACCTTTGAACTCTTTAATTGTAGCTTCCACTGGTTTGACTACTAACAGTGAAGCTAGTTTATCTAGTGCATATTCTTCTGATAATTCATATACAAATTATGGAGTTGCTCGCCTTGATGGTCCTAATGATCATATCAATTTTTGGGTGGGTCACAGTCGTTTTCAGAATCCATATCCCAACGGTGCATTAGTTACTGATAATAGCTCTGGAGAGACCAAGTATTATGGTGAAAAGAGGTATAATACGTACTACGATAGGAAATTGTTTAATGTGAAGGTAGTAGCAACTGTGTTTTACAAGGGAACTTCTGGTGGTAGTATTACCAGTGAGACTAAATTTAATGAGACAGATGGGATGTGGCCTCCAAAAAATCCAGAGTTTAGTAACAAAAATGCTAGATATAACCAAGTTGAGTCTTCTGGTTCTGTACGAATTCAGTCAAGTTTGGATTAATAAGATGGTGTTATGTTAAAGTAGGAGGAATTTGGCTTATGATATTGGTTAAGACTGATAAAAGTAAATATAAAAAGGGTGTGGCACTCATATTCGCGCTATTTACTATAGTAGTGCTTTGTGCTATCAGTACTACTGTAACGGCTTTAGCAGTAAATAATAGTCACGATACTAAGAGATTCAATGCCAACGAGTATGTTTTACATGCTGCTAACTGGGGTATAGAGGCTGCCATAAATTATATGGGAGTATGGAATGGCTCTTCTTTAACGTGTGCGCTGTCTCAAAATGGTTTGCACGTGAAAAAGAAGAGTTTGACGAGTACTGATTTAACAAAGTTTGGAGTGGATACTAGTAAATTAAGTGGTAGTATAGGTACAGTTTCTTTATTAACATTTCACGATGGTAGTGTTGATGGAAACCCTCACAGACTCAACGATAATCTTAATCATAATTTTTTAGTCGGTGTGGTGGTTGTGGAATTGAAGTATGATAACAATCAACCGAGTATCTATCACCTTCGTTCGATTGCTAAGATGACCGATGAAGGAAATAACGATTATAGCGATCTTTTGAGAGTGGGGCGTTTATCGAATTGTACCACCAGAGTAGTGGAAGCCGACGTTCGTGAGCAGACGGCCAGTGATTTTATGCATTTTATTGAAAATGCTCGCTCTTGGGATGCTAACGGTGTAGATCTTTCTGGAAGGGGATGGATTCAATATGCAGACGGGTCTTCGAATACCAGGAAAACTCAAAACATGGAGTTGGCCAGGAGTGCTGTTCTTTTGCCTGAAAATTACAGCGAAAATGGCAAGTTGTATGTTTCTGGACACAGCAGTGATACAACGGATCTTGCTAAACAGGTTTTGCGTGGCCAATACGATGGCCGTTTGGGGTTCTTTGCTGGAGATGGTAGTACTGGTCCCCAATCTAGTAAATACACATTTACTGATGATGTGACAACTAGATATGGCGTTGATAAGTATGCTTACAGAACTAGAGGCAACCATGCCGATGTGGGAATTGGCAAGAGTACTGTCCTCGGTATGATGCAGGGAAATTGGAATACTGGTGACAGTTCCTTAGGGTTAGATTCTGGCTATAAAATGCCCCAAGAGAGAGTTAAGTGGTACGACAAAAATGGAAATCTTCGTGAGGGTACATTTTTTGATAAGACTAACTATTTAATATCCACGGATACGTCTACTGGTAAAAAGGCAGTACAGATACGTATAGGTTCAAATCTCAGAAATGAGACTGTTTATAATATCAACTCTATTGCTGGTAATTATTCTACAGACAAGTGTCCAGATGTGGCTCAGGCTGTTTCTGGTACTACCGTATCAAACAGTCCTACATTTGCTACAGTTCGAGTGGAAGTTAAAGGTAATACATGTCGCATACTTAAATATAATTCGGCAGTGTCTAAATCAACTGGTGAATATGTTGAAAACATAACTCCTGGTGGTGGAACCATAAATATTAACAAGATAAAACAGGGCGTTATCAGCGTTGAGGGCGGTAATGTTGAGATAGTGGAAGTAAGCAGTTTCCCAGGTGGAAACGCTTTTGGAACGGTTGTAGATGGTGGCAATAGTATGGCTAACGCTTTAAAAAGTGAGCTTACCGTTGTTACTGATGTTGACAAATGCAGAGATATGAGTCTCAACAGAGGCTATGATTATAATGATCCTGAGATAACAAAAGGCTGGGGCTACAATAGTAGTGCTGGTGGTTGGAATAATAACACAGATAGTTCTGTTTATAGTAGTGTAGCCAGGAAGTACTTAGATTGGTTGGATGAGGCTTTGAATGGTGGTTATACATTAACGTCAGATACTCGTCGTGAACTTGAAAGTCTCGCTAATAGCAGTGCGTATAGAGCTCCTTATTCGTCACAAAGTTTAAAAGACACTATAGCTAAGGCTAAAGAGATAGTAGAGCAATCTAAAACTGACGTTACAAACTCCAAGAATGGTGAGTACACTGCTGGTACATTGCCTGACAACCTTCCTGAGGTCAATATTAACTATAGTAATAGTGATGTCTCTAATAAAGTTCTTTGGCCTACTCCTGCTAATCGTGCTATAGAACGCGAAGGTAATATCGTTATAGGCAGTGACCTCAGACAAAGTGGTGACGGTTCTAGTTTGGGACTCATAGCTAAGAACTTCATTTATCTCAATGACAGAAATTATGATGTTAATGGAAAGAGGGAACTTTGTGTTGATGGAGTGCTAATGAGCTACGATCACTCTGTGCAGTTTGATTGGAACAATTTAACTAATAATGGCAATTTAAATAACCATAGAGGTTTAGATGATTCTGGTTTTTCTGGCGAGAAAATAGAAGAAAAAGATAGCTCAGGTAAGAAGAATATTGTGTATAAAAATATACGTAAATTCACGCTTAATGGATCTATAGTTGGTGGATTCTTGGACTGCGAGGGTGATACTTATGGTCGTGGCTATTTTTACCAAAATTTTAAGCACGATGATAGATTGCTCTACCATTTGCCTCCTCATTTCCCAACTTTTTCCACTGATAGTACAGTTTCTATCCAGTATATTCTTCTCTCCTACAAAGATAATGGTGCGTTGCAGTAACTTGTAACTTAGTCTAAGTATTGAGCTATCGCTGTTTTGTGAGCGATAGCTCTTTTTTATTCCCTTTTTGTTCCATTTGTTTTATACTGTTGGCATGGAAAAGCGTAATTTTGATAATTGGGATTTAAAGCCGTTTTTTAGTAGCGTTGTTGGCAGTGATTTTTTTGCTTATTTAGATGGAATAAGTAAACTTCTGGAGGCACAAGAGAGTATAGATCTAGTCTCTCTAAGTGGTGAGAATTCTCTGGAAGTTGTAGCCGATTTTATCAATAAGTTGGAAGAGTTGGAAGTTCGTTTGACCCACGTTATTTGTTATGTGGAGTGTGTGCGAGCTGAAAATGTTGCCAATGTTGAGGCGGCCAAGGCTCAAAATAAGGTGGAACTTTTAGAGTCTAGGGTCAGTAAGTTAAATGTGACTCTTTTGGCTAAGATTAAAGAACTAAGTGATAGTGAGTTTAGTGAACTTTGTAAGATACCGAGTTTGTTAGAAGCTAGACATACTTTGGAGAGGATGCGCTTTGAGGCTGAACACAGTATGAGTGCAGAATTGGAGAATTTAGTTTCCGATCTGCATATGACAGGGTTTAAAGCTTGGGAGAATCTCTATGAGGGTGTGGCCTCTTCACTGAACTTTTTCGTTGAGGATAGCCATGGCAATAGGCGAGAAGTGCCAATGAGTCTCAAGGTCAGTCTCTTAGAGGATAGAGATCCTAAGGTTCGTTTAACGACTTTAGAAAACTCTAATGCCGCTTGGATGGGGGTGAGTGAGACGATCAGGGCCGCTCTGCACAGTATCTCGGGCTATCGCT
This sequence comes from bacterium, assembly GCA_017444165.1. Taxonomy (GTDB): domain Bacteria; phylum Vulcanimicrobiota; class Xenobia; order Xenobiales; family Xenobiaceae; genus RGIG3641. The sequence goes on from JAFSXH010000147.1 coordinate 10,473, forward strand.
TAAAGTTGCAATCTAGACGCGGTTATGAGCATTTTTTGGAAGAAGCCGCCTTTGAGAACAGTCTCAAGCGGAGCACTTTAGAGGCTATGATCGAGGCTGTCAAAGCTAATCTTGAAGTGCCGCGTCGCTTTTTGCGTTTAAAGGCTAAACTTTTGCACTCTGATAAGTTGGGTTTTCAGGATCTCTATGCGCCTATTGATTTTGTCGAGGGAGAGACTAAAGAGAAAAAGTACACGTGGGATGAGGCGGGTGAACTTATCGTTGAAGCCTTTAATCGTTTTGAGCCCGCTTTTGGTATTTTCGCTCGGAAGGCCCTAGATGAGCATTGGATCGAATCTGAAGTTAGGTCGGGGAAGCGTCCAGGTGGTTTTTGTATATCTTCTACAGTTTTGAATCAATCGCGTATTTTTATGACCTTCCAAGGCAATTTAGGCGATGTCTTTACTTTGGCGCATGAATTGGGCCACGCTTATCACGAGAGCTTGTTGAAAGATCTGCGCTATTACAACCACAGTTATCCTATGACTCTGGCGGAGACGGCCTCTACTTTTGCAGAGACACTTTTGGGTGATTATCTCCTCTCTCAAAAAAATATAAGCAAGAGAGAGAAGTTGGATATGTATAAACGTCGTCTAGATGATGCTTCCGCCTACCTTTTGAATATACTTATGCGTTATATCTTTGAAGTGGCATTTTATGAGGCGCGTTCTAAGGATGAGGTCTTCTCTGTGGCTGAATTAAATGAGCTTATGAAAGAGACACAACTTCAGGTCTATGGCGATACGCTCGATCATCAGAGGTTAGATCCACTCTTTTGGGCTTCTAAGGGCCATTTTTATATTACCGAGGTCAGTTTTTATAATTTTCCTTACATTTTCGGTTATCTCTTCAGTTTGGGAGTTTACGCTAGGTTCCGTCAGGAAGGGGAGTCTTTCCGCAAGACTTTTGTCGAGCTGTTGCGCTTAACGGGACGGGCCACTTGTGAAGAGGTGGCTAGAGAGTCGCTGGGAGTCGATCTCAGTAAGGTTGATTTTTGGCAAGAATCGGTTAATTTGGTGGCTAAGGAGCTTAAATCATTTGAAGA
>JAFSXH010000148.1 GCA_017444165.1 bacterium
CATATCAAAGAAGCGCGGCCCTATCTTGTCCTCATTCATGCCAATCATGGGATTGACCCCTAAAAAGTTGATATGATCCTTAATTAAAACGACCTCTCCCAAATAGTGGCCCGCTCCCACTGCTCCACAAGCGTTAGTGACGATCAACGCCTTAGCTCCCAAAGCACGCATAACGTTGACGGGAAAGACCACGTTGCGCACATTGTATCCTTCGTAAAGGTGGACACGCCCCTGCATTATCACAACATTGCGCCCTTCTATCTTGCCAAAGACCAACTTCCCCGCGTGACCTTCAGCCGTCGAGAGAGCAAAACCAGGAATATCACTGTAAGGAATCTCTACCCTATCCTCCACCAAATTAGCCAGATCTCCCAGACCAGAACCTAAGATCAAGGCAAACTCAGGAACAATATCTGTCTTCGTGCGGATAAAGTTTACCGCTCTGTCTAACATCTCTTGTTGATGTTCACGCACCATCTCCAAATTGTGACACCGCTCACACTCAGGCAACGATTGAGCCTCTGCTACTCCACCAACGATACCCACAGCTAGACACAAAGAGAGAAGAAAACCTTTAGATCGCATAACGACTCCTATTTTTAGCTAAAAACTCGCACAGTAAAACACACTGCTCAGTGCTGGTTTCTCACATGCAATTTAAGCTCCTACACATTAGATCGAGAGTTGAGAGTTGAGAGACGAGAGCTAAGAGTTGAATTACACATACCAAGAGCTATTAGAAAACTACAATTAAGAGGTTATTCTTTATCGTCCTCAATGCAAATGTCATACTCTTTTTTTACAATTTCAAGTTTCTTCTCATCCAGATTTTTTTCATATCTGCGCCGTTCCTCAGAAGTTCTACATATAGGTCTTGCTAACCAATCGTCGTCTATTATCATAAAAGATAATACGAACTCTAAATCATCTTTGTTCGTGATTTTAATTTTTTCTTTCTCCACACCCATACAACCCCAACTCCACCCTCCTCACAAACTCCACTCTCCCACTCTCCACTCTATCGAGACAACCTCGTCTTCCTTTGTAGTCCGTTTGTGTTCCTCTCCCAAAAAACACCATCTGCATAGCCTTGAATTGTCTTGTCTGAATCTGCCATCTCTAGCCTCTTCTCTGCCCAAATGCAGTATTGAGGATTAACTTCTATACCGACAAAGTGCCGGCCGAGTTTTTTGGCCACTACAGATGTCGAACCTGAACCTAAGAAAGGATCAAAGACTACATCTCCAGGATTTGAACTAGCTAAGATCAGTTTGGCCAAAAGTTTCTCTGGTTTTTGCGTAGGGTGAGCGGTATTCTCGGCCATCGACCAATAAGGAATGGAAATATCATCCCAAAAGTTTGAAGGATAAGTGTTGCGAAAATTCCCCTCCGCCGTCTCTTCCCAATCTTTAGGCTGTCCCTCAACTCTGTACGGAGCCACAACTTTCCGACGAACTTTCACATCCTCAACATTAAAAGTGTAATCCTTCGAATTTGTGGCAAACCAAATATCCTCCATACCATTTTTCCAATTGCTCAAAGCTCCCCGCCCCTTCTCTCGCTGCCAAGTAATTCGGTTTTGAATGTGAAAATGACGCTTGAGAACACAACCTATAGAAAGACTGGAGAGCCAATCACAGCAGACGTATATAGTCGCATCTTCTTTGAGATGAGGAATAATGGCCTTTAGCCAATTCTCAGTATACTCTTCATAAGTATCATCCGAAGTCTTTTTGAATCTTTTGCCATGAAACTCTTTATTGAGATTATACGGGGGATCGACTATCAGCAGATCAATAAAAGAGTTCGGCAACAGCGGCAACACCTCTAAACAATCCCCAATAATGGTTTTATCAATAAAACTCTCAACACCAACAGGCTCACTTACCTTAATACAACGATCAAGATAGCCCTTGCCCTCTTCAATGCTCAGATCTATCGTCTTATTGCGTGCCGCCTTCATAATATTTCACCTTTGAATATGTTGTGACAAAAAAATCTTAAACTGCTCTTTAACGTAAACTTTTGTACAACTTACGACGTTCCGTTTTCGCACAAGGAAGTATAATACAATCTACCCCCATTTTCTCAGCCAGTATCCCGTCTTTTTCGTACCGATCACCGATCACCAAAC
>JAFSXH010000149.1 GCA_017444165.1 bacterium
GAAGCTCAATTTAGCGGGTTGGTACGTTGTCGATAGGGATGAATACATTTCACAGACGACATCGGCCGTCAGGGAAGCATTGACTCGGGGTAACAGGGAGAGCGACTATATCTTTTTTGTAGATGATAAGGCCATAGCCGTTCTTGAGGCTAAGAGGGCTGATAATCCGCTCGGTAAAGATGTCGAGTCACAAGCTGAAAATTATGCTAGAACCCCTCTCTCCTGGTATGGTTTGTGGGAAGATGGTTTGATACCGCTCGTCTATATTTCCAATGGGGACAAGATACTGTTTAAGAACCTTATCTCTGCTGAAAAAGAGTACAGTGAGATTAATAATTTTCACACTCCAAAGAAGATGTTGCGCTTTATAAATCGTTCTTCGGAGTATGGTGCTCTGCCCAAATTAGAAAGAAATTCTCTTCGAGATTGTCAGTATGAGGCGGAACTCAATTTTGAAAAGTCTATAAAGAGAGGACAGAGGAAGAATCTAGTCGTGTTAGCGACTGGATCGGGCAAGACCTATTTGGCTTGTCTGGCCAGCTATCGGTTGCTCAATTACACATCGGTTAGACGTGTACTCTTTTTGGTAGATCGCAACAATCTCGCTCGGCAGACTGAGAGTGAATTTAGTCAGTTCAACATGACTGAAGACAGAAGGGAGATGAATACTCTCTACGATATAAGGAGGCTTAGAGGTGAGGGGGACTTAAGGGGAGATATTGTTATTTCTACAATACAGAAACTATTTGCAATTATGAAGGGGGAGACCGTCAATAATGACAATGAGGATCTGGAGGATGAACGCACAACTGAGGATGAGGAGAGGGATATAGATACTGCTATTGATCTCAGCGGTGGGCTGAAGATACCTCCAGATTATTTCCAATTAATAATAGTAGATGAGTGTCATCGTTCAATTTATGGTAAGTGGAGAGTTGTTCTCGATTATTTTAAAGATGCAAATATCCTCGGTCTTACTGCTACACCTACGCCAGAGGCCCATGCGTATTTTAATAATAACATTGTTGAAAATTATACCTATGAACACTCAGTTGTTGATGGTGTAAATGTCCCTGCCCGTGTATACCGCATTATGACGGAGGTCACTGAGCATGGCGGTTCTCTCGATGAGGGCACAACCGTCACTGAAACGGTGCGGCGCACTAACTTTGCAACGGAGTACACCATTAAACAGACTGAGGATTATGCTCCTAATCTGTTAGACAGATCTATAATCAATTGTCAGCAGATTCGGAAAGTTTTGCAAGCGTTCAAAAAGGCTATATACGAAGATCTCTATCCTGAACGTGAGAGAGCATGGGAGTATGTACCTAAGACATTAATTTTTGCCAAGAATGATAAACACGCCACTGATGTAGTTGAGGCTGTGAAAGATGTCTTTAAGTGTGAATTTGCCAAGGGGATACTTCCTGAAAAATTTGTGCAAAAGATAACTTACTCTTCAGAAGATTCAAACGGTCTTATACGTGATCTGAGAAATGAAAAAGATTTTCGTATTGCCGTAACTGTAACGCTCGTAGCCACTGGTACAGACGTTAAGCCTTTAGAGATAGTCCTCTTCATGAAAGATGTCTTTTCTGAAGTGCTCTATACGCAGATGAAAGGCAGGGGTTGTCGAGTTATTAGCGAGGACAAACTGCGCGAAGTGACACCCAACGCTGATGTCAAAGATTGTTATTACATCATTGATGCTGTGGGCGTAACGGAACATGAGAAGAATACCTCAGGAGTTAATTCTGGATTGGAAATTACTGGAAAGAAGATGACGCTTGAGCAGTTGTTAGAACGCCTCTCTCACAATGAATTGAGCGATGACAATCTCGCTCTCCTTCGCGATTATTGTGCGATGATAAATCAAAGGTATGAAAATAGTCGGTTCTTCAGAGATCACTTAGAGTATTTTATCGATAATTTTGGTTATTCTCCTAAAGATCTGGCCTATTCAATACAGGAATCTTTGGAAGGAGGACAACTTCCGCCCTTCGTTAGTCCCTCTGAGAGTAATGTTGTGCGCATGTCCATTATTGAGAAACTAATTAACAATATACCTGCCAGAAAGAAGCTCCTCGAGCTGAGACAGGGGTATACCATTACAACTGATGAAGATCCAGATACACTCATAAATGCGGGTTTCTCCGCAGAGACCGCTAAATCGTATGTTGATAACTTTGAAGTATATATCAATGAGAACAGGGATGATATTGAAGCGTTGAGGAGCATCTGTAATGCAGAGGATGTGTTAATAACTCATTCGATGCTTATAGATCTGCGCGATAGACTTTTAGCAGGAATTGTTCATTTCAGTACATCTCAGCTCTGGAAATATTATAAAACTCTCGATCCTGGCAGTGTTGAGGAGTTAGATATCAAGGTCAATGCAAAAGCTCTCACTAACTTGGTACAGCTCGTCAGATACGCATTTAAGAAGAGTCCTAAGTTGACGAGTCTTATGAGCGGTTTTAATCAGCGTTTTAATTTATACTGTGATCAGAGACAGCGTGATCTTACCTCTGATCAGATTGAAGTTATGAGGCAGGCCGCGGATTTTATAATTAATGATGGGGCTATCTCTGCAAATGAACTCAATGAAATTGATACTGATCTCTGGAGGCGGGGAATCCGTGCCTTTGGAAAAGTGCCAAAGTTTAATGAAGAATTGATTGCATTATCAAAAATATTATTGAAGGCGGCTTAAAGTATGGCAAATAAGAAGACAGAATCTGCGCTCTTGAAGAAAGTATGGAATATTGCCAATGTAATGTCATCAGCTGGTGTCGGTTTTACCGATTACATAATTCAGCTTACTTATATTCTCTTCCTCAAAATGGATGAGGAGAAGGAAGCTTGTGGGCTTGGCAGTAGCTTTCCTGATGGTTGTAAATGGAAGAATCTTATTTGGGTAAACGGTGAAGATCTCGTCAGAAGGTACGAGAGAATATTGAGAACGTTATCTTATGAAGATGGTCTTATTGGTACCATATTTACGAGAGCTAGCAACAAGATAGATCGTCCCGTCATGCTCAAAAAAATTATAGATATGGTCGCTGAGGAAGATTGGTATTTTATGGACAGCGACTTTAAGGGGGCTAGTTATGAGGGTATTCTCGAAAAGAACGGACAGGACAAGAAGAGCGGGGCGGGCCAGTATTTTACGCCTAGGGCGCTTATCAGCGCGATTGTAGATGTTGTCGATCCTAAGATAACGGAGACATTGGCCGATCCTTGTTGTGGTACGGGTGGCTTTTTACTTGCGGCTTTTGAGCATATGAAGAAGCAGAGCAGGGAAGCTGAAAAGCAGAAGTTCCTTAGAAATAATGCTCTCTTTGGAGCGGATAATACCTCTCTCGTAGTGACGCTTGCTTCAATGAACCTTTATCTGCACGACATAGGCACGAAGGAGAGCCCTATATCTTATCAAGATTCTTTGCTCGACACTTCCGATAAACTTTATGATGTTGTTTTGACCAATCCGCCTTTTGGAACGAGGCCTCAGGGGAGTATAGGCGTAGATTTTGACGGGCGCGGATTTATTGAAACTTCTGATAATCAGGTAAACTTCTTACAACATATCATGTCTATCGTCAAGACAGGCGGGCGCGTGGGTGTTGTTCTGCCCGACAGTGTTCTCACGGACGGAAACGCGACTAAAAAAGTCCGCGACAAACTGATGAAGGATTTTAATTTACACACTATTTTGAGATTGCCCACGGGTATATTTTACGCCAACGGTGTGAAGACAAATGTACTCTTCTTCGATAAAGGCCAGCCCACCAGAGATATATGGGTGTATGATTACCGTACAGGCGTAAAGCACACTCTGGCTACAAAGCCCATGACGCGGGCACACCTTAATGAATTTGTCGAGTGCTATTGTTCTGGCCATATGCAGGACAGAAAGCCCACCTATTCCGAGGAGAATCCCAACGGCAGATGGAGATGTTTCACAGCCGAGGAAGTTGCAAGTCGCGACGATCTCAACTTCAAGTGGA
>JAFSXH010000150.1 GCA_017444165.1 bacterium
ACAAAGTAAACTATATTATTATTTTGCGGTATCGGTATGGTTTTGCTAAAATTTAGTAACTTATTTTTACTGATGATATTAAAAATTATTGGCAACTGAAGCAACAAGCCGATGACAATAAGTTCTGTTTTTAATTTGCCTGAAAAAATAGATAATACAATAGATGGTATTAAAATTAAGCAACCAGATATAGATAAGGAGATAAACAGATATTTTTTCGGCTTTTTAAAAGAGAGAAATACGTTTTTCAATAAAGAGAACACGTTGTTCAATAGCCAGTAAAACACTAGGCCTGACGGCGATTGATAAAGCAAAACTAAGAATACTATTGCAAGACCATAGAGTTGTATATTATCTTGGATGGAGTTCTTTTTAGAATAGATGGCACTGGAAGCTATATTTACAACTGTCATTAAAATAGGCAGAAGGTTTACAGATAACCCTCCAATGACCAAGAGACCGTCTGGTCTGCCTAAATCGGAAATTGGCCCAAATGGTACGCCTTGTATGAGTTCAAGATTGGAGAGAAAGTGGTAAGCTGCTATGAAAAAGGGAATTTGTAATAGTAATGAAAACGAATTCCTCAAAGTGTGTATAGGTTTGTAGTTCTCGAGCCTGTAGTATGTCTGGAGCATCATGTATCTTTCTGCTCCAGTAAAGTGCTTTTTTATGTGATCCACATAAGGAGCCATGCTGTCTTCTTTTTTCTTGTTTTCCTTTTGTATAGCATCGGCTCTGAGATAAAGAGGAAGGCACAAGAAGCTAATAGCAAGACTTACTGGAATAATTGCAAATCCAGCATTTCCGATCATTTCATACGATAACTGGTAGATTACTTCGAACAGTATTTCTAACGGTCCGATAATCATCTGATATAGTGACGATAAAATGGCCATTGCTAATTATGCCCCCTCTGGGTGCTGTCAATTTTTATTTAAACTTTATACGAACACTCTTTGGTGCAGAGCGATTACCTTTTTGATCTGTGGCTATGATTGTAATAACGGCCTGCATGTTGGGTAATTTTATTATAAAGCCGTAATCTGTTTCAAAATAACCGTTTTCATCAGATATGACGGGAATACTTCCCATGGGATCTTCACTGGCACTTTTAGTATTTGCAGAGGTCAGATTGTCAAAACCAATTTTAGGGATAATACTGACATTGCAATTGGGAGCGGTGCGGCCTTTAATTTTGAATTTGAGGGGAACTTCAGCACCTTCCTTGGGTTCGAGGATGGCGATCTGGAAGAGCTCACCCCAAATGACTATGCTTTCAGTAGCCTTTTTAGAATAGATCTGGTTGCCAGACTGCACGTGAGCCACAATTTGAGCTTTTAAGCAATTATCGCCATATTTTACTATATAGGTTCCCGTATAAGTTCCAGGTTTGTGAGGATCTTCTTCGAGAGGTATATTCTCTCTAAAGTCCTCAATATCGAACCAGGCCTTGCAGTTTGGTTTAGCCTTTACAGTAATTTGAAGATCTTCATAAGTTTGATACTCTTTCTTGGGGATAATTATCTCTTCAATGGCTTGAGGATGGCCGAGGAAGAACTTCCAACTCAGTTCTTCCTTTTGACTATTTTTTCTATGGATCAACGCCTTAACTTTAACGGTATCTTCGGGAAGTTTTGTAAAGGGTTGAAAACTTATAGAATTTGGAGTTTTTAGGCAGTTATCAGTCACTTCCCGATCATTGACCCATAAACGAGTCATTGTAAAATCGATATCTTTAGGCTCTTTGTAGGTTACAGATATGCAAGGTGTTTCCTCAGTAACCTTACTTTCAGGTTTAGGGACGAGACGGAAGTTCTCATATCTGGAGAGATCTTCAACAACAACCTGGCTCCAAGCCTGCGCAGGGATGAATATTATGGAAATACTTATCAGAATGAGGAAAAATAATCTTTTTAACATACCTTCTTTAACCTAATAGAAATCGATGTGCGGTTATTTTGTATTGTAAGTTGTTACTGCAGACTGCGTTTAATGTAGCGTCCACAGCCCGCTTCAACTTTGCAGAGACTATCCTCTATGGCAACCCTTCCGCCAGTGACGACGATATCTGGATGAGAGGAGACTTTAACACCTTCATAAGGAGACCAGTCGGCCATCTCGTGTAACTTTTCACTCTCAATGACATAGGGTTCCTTACTCCAAATAACCAGGTCTCCATCGAATCCTGGCAACAGCTGTCCCTTGTGCTTCAGTCCAACAATCTTTGCAGGATTGGTAGCGCAGACTTCTACCCAACGGTTTAGGCTCATGTTGGGTAGGTCTTTTGTAAGCATAAAGCGAGTCTCTATAGAACTCATGCCTCCAGGAACCTTATTGAAAGCAGTGGCGGCATACTTTTCTGTTTTAGTGAAGGGGCAGTGATCGCTGGAGACAGAATCCAAAGCTCCTCTCTGTAGGGCTGAACTGATGGCTTTCTGGTGATCTTGTGAACGCAAGGGCGGAGAACATATGGGCAGAGGGCCGAATTTGGCAAAAGCCTCTATGTTGAGGCAAGTGTAGTGAGGACAAGTCTCCGCAAAGACCACATCTCCGCGTTGACGGGCTCGTTCCAACTCTTCTATGTCTTGAGCAGCACTTTGATGGAAGAGGAAGGTCTTGACTCCGCTCAAGTGGCTTATCTCTAAGACACGATGGACGGCCTCGGCCTCAAATTCGGCGGGGCGAGATAATGAATGGAAGAGGGGAGAGGTATTGTGGGCTTGCAAATTTTCCTGGATTAACTCTTGGATTATAGGCCAGTTCTCTGCGTGTACCACGGCCAGGCCTCTGCCTTTAGCAATAGCCTTAAAGGAGCGGAGGAGCTGATCGTCACTCAAAGCAAAACCGTAAGCAGTGTAGTGCTTGAAACTGGGACAGCCGTCTTTTATTAGCCCTTCTATTTGATCTAATTTCTTGAGATCGTGAGGCAAGATCGACATGTGCAGACTAAAATCGACATAGCACTGAGCTTGAGCCTGTTCACACCGCAAGCGCAGAGCTTCAGAGAGACTCTGATCCTCCTTGCTCTCTACAAAGTCCATGACGGTAGTCGTTCCGCCAAAGAGTGCCGCCCGTGTAGCGGTGGCGAAAGTGTCAGTCGTATCACAGCCGCAGACGTGGTAACTCATATGCGCGTGGACATCTACACCACCGGGAGTCACTATGCGCCCCTGGGCATCTACTGCTGTTTCCGCCTCCAGGAAGCTAAGATCCTCGCCAATGGCCGCTATTTTGCCGTGATCTACACAGATATCGCCCTTTATTACCTCTCCAGGCAGGACTAAAAGGCCGTTTTTTACGATTAGCTCCATAACCTCTCCGCTCTAATCCGTATCTAGTCTAAGTCGTATTTCAAATGGACTAACTTCATCTGCTCATCGGTAACTGTTACGGGAGCACCGCTCAGAAGATCGATACCGTTAGTGTTCTTGGGGAAGGCGATAACTTCACGAATAGAGGTCTCACCTGCGATAATGGCGGTCAAGCGATCCAAGCCCAAAGCTATACCAGCGTGAGGAGGAGCACCGTAACCGAAGGCAGTGAGCAAGAAGCCGAACTTGGCCTCCGCCTCTTCGATAGAGAGGCCGATTCCCTTAAAGATGCGCTCTTGCATCTCTCTTTGGTGAATACGCACTGAACCAGAAGCTAATTCGCAGCCGTTCAAAACGAGATCGTAAGCGGCGGCTCTGACCTCTAAAGGCGCACTCTCCAATTTATCGGCATCGCTGGGCAAGGGGCTGGTAAAGGGATGGTGTTCCGCCTCTAAACGGTTCTCTTCTTCGTTCCAGGAGTACATGGGGAAGTCTACAACCCAGAGGAACTTATACTCTTGAGGATTGAGCAGATTCAAGCTGTTGGCTATATCTAAGCGAACTTTACCCAAAGCCACGCTGAGGGGACGGCTCTCACCGGCGGCCAATACGACCAAATCGCCATCTTCAGCTCCCATCTTCTCACAGAGAGTCAAAGCCTTCTCTTCGCCTAAGTACTTGAGCAGACTAGATTTAACATTGCCTTCATGGCGAGCTATAAAGAAAAGTCCTGGTAAGCTGGCGTTTTGGCCGAAATCTTTGTACTTATCCTGTTCCTTGCGTGTAGATCCGCCTTTACCCTTAACGACGAAGCCCTTGATCTTCTGACCTTGTTCTAAAGCATTGTCTAAAATGACAAAACCAGTCTTACCAATAGTTTCGGTAACATCCTGAATTACCATGTCTACGCGCAGATCGGGCTTATCTGAACCGTACTTCTCTAACGCTTCAGAATAGGGCATACGTTGAAGTTTAGCGGGTACTTCAATTCCTAAAGTATCGGTAAAGAGGTGATGGATCAAACCTTCGATCATCTCTAAAACGTCATCGCGCTCTACAAAGGACATCTCTACGTCAATCTGGGTAAACTCAGGCTGACGATCAGCGCGGAGATCTTCATCTCTGAAACAGCGGGCGATCTGGAAGTAGCGATCTAAACCAGAGACCATGAGCATCTGTTTGTAAAGTTGTGGAGATTGTGGCAGGGCGTAAAATTTGCCTGGATTGACGCGGCTAGGTACGAGGTAATCGCGAGCTCCTTCAGGTGTAGAGGCCACTAAGATCGGAGTTTCGATCTCGTAAAAACCCTTAGAATCAAAGTAATCGCGTACAGATTTGGTAATCTTGTGGCGCAAAGCTATATTGCGGGCCATGCGGGGCTTGCGCAGATCAATGTAACGATACTTCATGCGCAGACCTTCATCAGCAACCTGCTCTTCAGAAACCTGGATAGGCAAGGGCTTGCAGGTGTTGAGAATGTGCAGCTCTTCAACATTTACTTCTATATCTTTAGTGGCTAAGTCGGCGTTTTTAGCAGGAACCTTGCGCTGATCAGCTTGACCGATAATGGCTACGGTAAACTCGTTGCGCAAGACTGAAGCCTTTTCAAAGAGCTCGTTAGACACATTTTGATCGAAGACACATTGAACTATTCCAGAACGGTCGCGCAGCTCTATAAATATGAGTCCCCCAAGATCGCGGCGGCGGTGTACCCAGCCCATGAGAGTAACTTTTCTGCCGGCATCCTTCAAGCGCAGATCGCCGCAATAATCTGTGCGTTTTAAACCATTCAGCGGTTCAGGGCTATATTCTGACATTTTCTTCTCCTATTTGTTTAAGTGTAAGGAGATTTTTTCTGTTGTAGTTTTTGCTTTTCTTCGCATA
>JAFSXH010000151.1 GCA_017444165.1 bacterium
GATCTGCGATAAGCCCAATAAACTATACTACTAAGTGCAAAAGTAGTTATAAACAGGTAGCTTATATACCTAAAAGCTTGAATATTTCCTGACGTAGATACCGAAAATTTACTTAATTCAAGAACAACATCGTTAATATTTAAGAACTTAAATACCAATAAAGCAATACAAATAAAAAACAAAGTTGGCAGAGTATTAACGACATACAATATTAACTTGTTATCGTATTTCAATGTCTTCTCTTCTTCAACTTGCTCTAAAGTATGAGCGCAGGATAGTATAGATAAAAATATTGGTATAAAAGCAAAACGACAGGGAAAACTAGCATAGTTACCCGTATGCCACAGCAAATTTATAGGCTCAAAAATGAAAGGAAGTATTGTCAATGCCAATAAAAACAGATACAAGTTGTGTGTCTTGCTACGTTGTCGTCTTTTAATGAGATCTCCCAAAATTATAATTAAAGGCAAAGTTTGGGCCATAAGTAACGGTAAAGATTCATAATATTTGTGAAAAAAGAGGTCACTTCTCTTAATGGCTTGTACTGTAGTCTCTTCTCCTCGAGCAGAACATTTATATTGTTCAAGAGAAGGAAGCCAAAACACAGATGCAATCAAAAAGGCCAAAAGGGAACTTAACAATATTTGACGACAAATGCTGGAAATATATCTTTCCCTGTAATTTAGAAGCAAATAGCCACCCATAAATAACAGAGTGAAAACAGCGAACATATAAGTTATATAATAACTTAGAAAACAAGATATAGCTAAGACAACTATGTAGGTCAACGGCTTGCGCTCTTGTACTATACGCTCCAATCCCACTACCAACAAGGGGAACATGTAAAGCAGATCTATCCACGATATAATAAAATAATATATCACAGTGTAACCACAAAAAGCGTACGTTAAACTAAAGAGTACAGTCCAAAAGACATTCAGCTTCTTGTGCAATATTGTAAGACAATAGGTAGCACTAAATGATATAACTATCATCTTCAACATGAGCAAAATATTGAAAAAGCCGAACAATTTGTTCTTATCAACAAATTTAACTAAAAAATTGAAAGGACTGCTTAAGTAATACAGATAGATTCCATAAAAATTAATTCCACCAGAAACTTGCTGATTCAAAAATATGGAAGATTTGCCCTCTAGAATATCTTTAAAATCAGCTAACAAAGGGATAAATTGCCTAGTTCCATCCGATTTAACTATACTGAGATCACCAAATGGATACATACCACAAGAGGCGAAGATTATCAACATAAAAGATGCCGTTATTATTGGCGGCAAAAGTAATTTTAGCCAGTCTTCTCTGCTCATATTCCTCATTTTAGCCAACATCAACTATCTACCTCAATAAAACACCTTAATTAACACTGGCACTATGTAAACACCCAGCACAACTGCACTAGAGATCGCTCCCGCTATAATCTTAGTAACCTTATCATTACCTATCTTTTCCTCTAACTTGGAAGCAAACTTTACATAAAGTACGCTCAATATTACTCCTAAGCAAGATATAACCGCTCCACACACCAATCCCTCAGGCACAAAAATTATACTTATCTCATTCTCACCTTTGGGAAGATCGAAAACAATAAAATCAGAAAATGCGCGTTTGTAATCGACTCTTTCACCATTGACCTTAACTGCAAAATTATCGCTGTAGGGCAAACTCACAAAGAGAGAACAATCCTCAGGCGTATTGCACTTAGTATACAGACCATCGCCTTTAATTTTAAGATCAGCCCCTTGAGCTTTAGCACAGAACTCCTGCAACTTGCCAACATCAAGACTAAAGATTCCAAAAGATCTGCATTTCACGCTCCTTTTGAAGTGCAAACAGATCTTTAACGTCTCATTTTTATAAGTACCCAAATAAAGAAGACCGTTATTATTTTTCTTGCCAGGATACCTGTCTTTCAACTTTTTACCATTGATTTTTACTTCAGCGGCTTCAAATAAGGGATTGCCTAAGCTAATAGAAAAGCGATCATAAATATCTAAATAGAAAGATCTCTCTTCTTTCACCTTGATCTTGTAGTTGATAACTGTACCACTTTTTATATTGTAGAAGCCTTTTGTCTTTTTTATCTTCTTTTGAGGGCGATACTTTTTAACAATATCCTCACCCAAAATATACTTGCTTATAAACCTCTGTACACCTGAACGTTCAGAATTGCTCGGCAAAAATTCAGCTTTATCCAAAGATCCTCTACCGAGATACAAACCCATAGGCAGACTAAACGCCAGACGATTAATAGATCCAGCAGGGGATTTATAGATTTCTTGTTTACCGTTTCCATTTATCTCATACTTGATACTCAATAAACTATCGGTCAGTTCGGTACCTCCATATGAGCTTATTCCCATCCACGAACCAGAATACCCCAGAGCCTTCATTGTTTTCATATAATTATAATTATTCAGAGAAGTATAACTGGAGATAGAATTATAGCCCAAGGAACCTACGCAATTATCACTGTGAAAGAGACCGCGAGATTTTACTCGATAAAAATCATTATCTTCAATCTTGCCGCAAAGATCGTAAGCCGCAATCTTTCGCTGATTAGAAAACTTATGAATTTCAGCGCAGTGAACGAAATAAATATCAATATTGACTAAAGATTCTACTAAAAATATGCAACTCAAAAATATGAATAACAGAGATTTAGAGATGTATCTCCGACAATAGGCCCAATAAACGGCACTATACAATATAAATATCGTCACAAAAATATAACTTAAGTATTTTATAGATTGAAAATCTCCCCACAAAGTCACCACATATTTACAGATTTTAGAAACATTTTCATTTAGAATGGTAAAGACAAACCAACTGGCACAACCAAGTAAAACGATACCTAAAACGCCATTCCCATAAGCAACCAATTTACTCGCGGTTAATTTAGGTTCTGTATCCGTCTCCTCTAAAACATAAGCAGAACACAATAGAGCCAAGAAAATAGTTATAAAGGAAAAGCGACAAGGGAAGCACATATAATTGCCCGTATGCCACAGCAAATTTATAGGTTCAAGGATAAAAGGTACAACTGTAAGACCCAACAAAATCAGATAGAGATTGTTTTCTTTACTGCGTTTGCGCCTTTTGATGAGATCAGCTAAGACAAGGACTAAAGGTAATGATTGAGCCATAAGCAGAGGCAAAGAAGTCTCATAACGGTGGAAGAATAGTTTCTTACTAGCGATAGTTTGTACAATAGTCTTCTCACCACGGGCAGAATATTTATACTGCATAAACGAAGGCAACCAAAATATTGCCGTAACTAAAAAAGCCAGCAAAGAACCTAACAATATTTGGCGACAGACAGCAGAACAGTCTCTCTCTTTGTAATTTAAGACTAAATAAACACCCATGAATAGTAAAATGAAAATACCAAACATGTAGGTTATGTAGTAGTTGAGCAGACAAGATACAGCCAAAACAACTATGTACATAAGAGGTCTGCGCTCTTTGACTATGCGCTCCAATCCCACGATGAGCAATGGAAAGACGTAAAGCATATCGGGCCAAGACAATATCAGATAGTACATCATGACATAACCACAGAAGGCGTACGTCAAACTAAAAAGGACGACCCAAAACAGCTCTAATTTTTTGCGCAAAGTGGTAAAACAGTAAGCGGCACTAAAGGCTATGGTCACCATCTTGAGCAGGATCAAAATATTAAAAAATCCTGGTAAATTCTCTTTATTGACAAATTTAACTAAAAAAGTGAAGGGACTAACCAAATAGTAGAGATAAATCCCATAAAAATTAGATCCACCAGAGATTTGAAAATTAAAAAAGAAAGAAGATTGGCCGTCTAAAACATCCTTAAATTCAGCCAACAGAGGAATGAATTGACCGAATCCATCCGACCAAGCTATACTGACATCTCCAAACGGATACATGCCATTAAAAGCAAAAATAACCAACATAAAGACGGCAGTTAGCACTGGCGGCAAGGCCAATTTTAAACTCTTTTCTAATTTTTCTCTATCCATATTAAAAATTCCAAAATATTTCAAAATTTATGTGCTATAGTCTACTCAAAATTATTCAAATTAGAAAGGCCTTCATACTTTGATACAAGACATTTATCCCCACACTCTACAAAACGAATTTATTCCATCCCTTACAGCTCAAGGTGATGATCTAGTCTTAAACTACGCTCTAAAATCTGCCCTGGTAAAGGTAGAAGACGGAAGAGTGACCTTTCCCAAAGTTTCTCAAATATCTGCTCCTAACCTAACCTATGCCTTCAGTATAGATCAAGAGCGTTTCTTTCTATCTTTAGACACATTGAAGCTCGAAGAATTTGCTCTCCAGCCCCTAGCTAATCTTCGCTCGGTAAAACCTGACCCTTACCGCTTTGCCATAATGAGCGGCTACCATCTCTACACTTGGTACACTAGGAACAAATTTTGCGGCCGCTGTTCCCACCCCATGCTCCACCATCCAAAATTGCGTGCTATGGAGTGTCCTGAATGCAAAAATATATCTTTTCCCCGCATAGATCCAGCTGTCATAGTCGGAGTAGTCGATAGAGATCGCATTCTAGTAACTAAGTACGCAGGGCGCGACTACAAAGGCCTAGCTCTGATTGCTGGCTTTTGCGAATTTGCTGAAACGGTAGAAGAGACGGTTAAGCGGGAAGTTAAGGAAGAGGTCGGCTTAAAGGTCAGCCAAGTCAAATATTTTGCCAGTCAACCCTGGGGCAAAGACAGCAACCTGCTCTTAGGTTTCTTTGCTCAAGCAGAATCGAACCAATTGACAGACTTCGATCACCAAGAGTTATCCTCAGCCCAATGGATAACGCGAGAAGACTTGCCCCAAGATAAAGAACACGCCAGCCTGACGGCCCACATGATCGAACACTTCCGCCTCTATGGTTCACCCTTCACTTAAATCACGCGCCTTATCCCCCAAGAGTTCCAAACCACAAGGATAAAGATCTGGCAGGGCAACTGCAAAGCACTACCCATATCTTTAGCCCACTCCTCTCCTAGCCAGATAGCTAAAGGAACGCCTGCAACAACCTCCCACACAACCTGGCGAAAGGCCTCCTCATCCTTATAAGCCGCTCTCAAACCGTCCCAAGAATAAGCTATAGCATTCCTCAGACGGAGAAGGCCGCGCTTACCCTTCAGTTCGTTGCGCTCAGACACAGATTCTGCAATGCCTCTTCCTTGAAGTGCTCGATCTTTTTAGCAAGAAAATCCTCCAAAGATAATTGAGGATCGTCGATTAAAGCGGTCATATCCATAGCCAATTCCAAAAGTTGAGATTCATCTGGCGCATAGGCATCATTGTAAGTAGCATTAGCCTGACGGCGGCCGAAAGTGGCCTTATCATACCCCTTGCCACCACTTATCTGTGAATCGTAGAGTCCCATTAATGACATGCTCAAACTAGGCCTAGCCCCTACATCGAAGATGAGTCGATCCTCTTTAGCCAACCAATCCAAACTGCGCCAGACCTCACAACCATACAACTTTTGCGGTCGATAAATCTCTCTGACTTCACGCAAAACTTCGATAACTAGAGAGGCCGTAGCCAAATGGGTCAGATGGCGATCCGCCAAGTTATGTGTATAAACAAAATCTGGCCGACTAGCCAGCACTAAATTGCGCAGATCATCCTTAACAGCGCGCTCTCTCTTTTTCACCTCCCCACTAGTATATCCCAGAGCCGCCAACGCCACGTAGTTACCCACGCAAGCCGCATTCTTTTGCTCGCGCAGACGGATCTTCTTCATCTCCTCATCACTGCAATTGGCATAAGGCCCCGTACGCGAACTTCCTCCCCCATCTGTCAAAGTGATCCCCATAAAAGCCCGCTGTGAATCGACAACCCCCGCCAATATCCCCCGCCAAGTCATAAACTCCAAATCATCTGGATGGGCCCCTATGCCCAGATCAGTAACCTTCTCTAACTCTTCCTTCCCACCAGGTATAAACAACACAGACCTATCGTTATTAAACTTCACTATTCAACCTCCAATACAATTTACAATTAGCAATTAGAAATTAGCAATTAAAAATAACACTACGTATAAGGCATACAACGTAAAAACATACAGGCAGATCCCACACAACGCGACATCTGCCTGCAAAAGCGTTAAAAACGCTCTAAACTCTTAACTCCAAACTCTAAACTCCTAACCTAAAAGTTTAGCCCTCTTAGCCTCAACAGCTTGCAAAAGTTTAGTGTAAGCCACTGCAAACTTCTCCACACCGTCGGTCATAAGAACGTTATCAGTAACATCGGCCAGATCCTGTCCCTCAGCGGCAAAGGCATCGATCACCTTATGCGCCTCAGCGATAGCTTCAGGAGTTATCGTCTCCTTGACTGTGCCGTGATCGGAGAAAGCCGCTACAGTGTTGTCAGGCATGGTGTTGACACAATCGGCGGCGATAAGCTCATCGACGTAAATAGTATCTTTGTAGGCAGGGTTCTTAGTGCTGGTACTAGCCCAGAGAGGACGCTGTACGCTAGCACCCAATGCGGCCAACTTCTGGAAACGCTCAGACTTGATCTCATTGAGGAAGAGCTCATAAGCCAATTGAGCATTAGCCACCGCCAACCTACCACGAAGATCGCCATACTTCTCCTTCAAGCTGGGATCAGCGGCATAAGCCTTCTCTAAACGCTTATCCGCCTCGGTATCTACACGACTTATAAAGAAACTAGCCACAGAGCTTATACCTTCAAGGCTCAAACCTTGAGCGGCCCTATTCTCTAACCCCTTCATCCAAGCATCAATAACCTTAGCGTAACGGTCTATGGAGAAGAGCAGAGTGACATTGACACTCACACCCTCAGCTATTAAGGCCTCTACCACGGGCAAACCTTCCAAAGTGGCGGGAACTTTGATCATCAAGTTGGGACGATTGACCTTAGCCACTAACTCGCGAGCTTGCTTGAGGCTAGCCTCCGTCTCGTGGGCCAGAGTGGGATTGAGTTCCAAACTGACAAAACCGTCCTTGCCCTTCGACTCCTCAAAGAGTCCTTTGAATTCGTCACAGGCACTGCGCACATCAGCGATCATCAACTCCCAAACGATGGGTTCAGCTTCCATACCCTTTTTAGCCAAAGCTAAGATCTCATCATCGTAAATATCACTCTTAGCGATAGCATTTTCGAAAATAGAAGGATTGGAGGTTTGTCCGCGCACACCGCCCTCAGCGATCAATTTGGCCAAAGAGCCATCGGCAAACATCTCGCGCTTTAGATTATCGAGCCAAGGACTGACACCAGCTTTATTTAATTCCACTAAAAGATTCATCATTTATCTCCCTATCTTAGATCAACTCTTTAGCCTTAGCAGCCACGTTTTCTGGAGTCAATCCAAACTTCTCATACAAAACTTCAAAGGGGGCAGAGGCTCCGAAGTGATCTATAGCCACAACATTTCCGCCACAACCGACATACTTGCCCCAACCGAAACTGCCAGCGGCTTCCACAGCTACGCGAGCCTTGATATTCTTAGGCAAAACGCTCTCTTTGTAAGCCTCATCCTGAATATCGAAGAGTTCCCAAGAGGGGAAGCTGACTACTCTGGAGGCGATACCTTCTTGACGCAAGATCTCCTGAGCTTTCAAACAGATGGGTACTTCTGAACCTGAAGCCATAAGTATAACTTTGGCTCCTGGATCGTCTGATAAGACGTAAGCTCCCTTCTTCAATCCTTCAGCCTTGCCGTACTTAGTGCGATCTAAGGTAGGCAGATTCTGACGCGTCAAAGCTAAGGCAACGGGCCCCTCTTTGTGGGTCAAGGCAACCTTCCAGGCTTCTAAGGTCTCATTAGCATCGGCGGGACGGATGAGCGTAAAGTTAGGAATAATGCGCATGGAGGCCAGATGCTCAATAGGCTGGTGGGTGGGACCATCTTCACCCAGGCCGATAGAGTCATGGGTCAAAACGTGAATAGCGTTCAAGCCCATCAGAGCACCTACGCGCATAGAACCGCGCATATAATCGGCAAAGACGAGGAAAGTAGCATCGTAGGCGTGCAGACCGCCGTGCAACATCATACCATTGACGATAGCGGCCATACCGTGTTCACGAATACCAAAGTGGATATTGCGCCCTTCAGGATGTTCAGCACTCTGGGAAGGAGCTCCATCGATCATCGTCTTAGTCGAAGGAGCCAAATCGGCCGAACCGCCGATCAAGTTGGGCAGACGCTTGGCTATAGCGTTGAGTACCTTGCCAGAGGAGACGCGCGTAGCCAAACCTTTTTCGCTAGGCTCGAAATTAATGAGATCTTTATCCCAACCTTCAGGGAAACGGCCCTCCATCCAATCACCGAACTCGCGAGCTAACTCAGGATATTTCTCCGCGTAGGCAGCAAAGAGTTTTTCCCACTCTAAACGCTCCGCCTTACCCTGCTCTTCGATAATCTTACCCTCAGCATAGACCTCTGCAGGCACATAGAAGCTCTCATTTTCAGGCAACCCCATAACCTTCTTAGTTACGGCAATTTCTTCCGCTCCAAAGGGCGATCCGTGAGAGGCGGATGTGTCCTGCATCTTAGGCGAAGGGTAAGCTATATGAGAGTGAACAACAATAAGAGAAGGACGAGGATCAGCCTTAGCCTTGGCTATAGCCTCTTGGAAGGCCTCTAAATTGTTAGGATCGTCAACTTCTTGGATGTGCCAACCGTAAGCGGCGTAACGAGCGGCTCTATCTTCGGTGAAGGCAATATCCGTCTTGCCCTCAATAGTTATGCGGTTATCATCATAGATAGCTATCAATTTACCGAGCTTCAAAGTACCAGCTAAAGAACCAGCCTCTGAAGTTACACCTTCCATGAGATCGCCATCCGAGCAGATCACGTAAGTGTAATGATCTACAATATTAAAATCGGGACGGTTGAAATAACTGGCGATATAACGCTCCGCCAAAGACATACCTACAGCACTAGCCAAACCTTGACCTAAGGGGCCAGTCGTCATCTCCACACCTTTAGTATGACCATACTCTGGGTGTCCTGGAGTTAAAGAACCCCACTGACGAAATTGTTTGAGGTCTTCAATGGTTAAACCGTACCCAGAGAGATGCAAAAGGCTGTAAAGCAACATAGAAGCGTGACCACAAGAGAGGACAAAGCGATCACGGTTGTACCATTTGGGTTCTTTGGGATCGTGCTTCATAACGTGGCGGAACAACGTCCATCCTAAAGGAGCCAGAGCCATAGCCGCACCAGGATGACCAGAATTGGCCTTTTGAGGGCCATCCATCGCTAAACCGCGAATTACGTTAATACAAAGTTTATCGCCAATTAAATTGCTGTTGCTCAAGGAAAACTTCTCCTTCAAAATGGATTTTTGAGCGCACTGAACGAACGCCGAGGGACTTTTTGTAAATTCAGAAAGCATTTCCTGCCTTATCTAGCTCTTAATCTCCACAACTAAGATAGCTGAATCGTCAGAAAGATGTCCACCTGTAAACTCTTTTATCTCGGATCTGATCTCTTGCATAAGGCTTTTACTGTCGAGATGGTAATTATCTTTAACTAATTGTATGGCCCTCTCCAAACCGAAGAACTCTCCTCCTGAATCACGAGCTTCAGTCACACCATCGGTAAAGAGGATGACTCTATCTCCCTTTACCATCTCAACAGACTTATCTTCCCACTCAGCCTCTTCAAAAGCACCAATAGGCAGACCATCACAGGTAAAATGCTCAATCTCACCATTTTGGCGCAAAAGCAAAGCGGTATCGTGAGCTCCAGAAGTGTAAGTTAAAAGGCTCGTCTCTTCATCGTAAACGGCATAAAAGAGGGTAGTAAACCAAGTGTGATCATCGCGCCAAAGAGAACACAGACGTTTATTCAACTTGGAAAGAATAAAGGAGGGCGAGGTACTTTTTTTACCCCATTCGAAGACAAACCCCATAACTATGGACATAACCATAGAAGCTGAAGTTCCTTTGCCCATAACATCCCCTAGACAGAAGACAACATACTTTTCCTGGAAGGGACGAAAATAATAAAAATCTCCGCCCACACTGCGACACTGCTCCATAGTGCCACAAAGAGAAACTCTGCCAATAGAAAAATCCTGAGGAATTAAGGCTTTCTGTAATGTTCTAGCCATCTCTATATCGCGTTCAAAGACCAATCGGTGATTGTGTTCCTGCAAGGCATTTTCTACCGCTACAAGAGTAAAGACTACCATCACACACCACTTGAAAAGTTCCAGAGAAGTGAAAGTGACAATAGTCAACCAATCCAAATGGCACATCCACAGACTGAAAACGAGCAAGACGAGTGCCAAAGCCACAATAATTAGGCCACGGCGATGCATTAAAAGGCAAGCCAAAAAGACGGGTATAGCTAAGCAATTGTAAAAATACCCATCCGTATCGAAGATTATAAGTGCCGCAACTCCCACCGTAACTAAAATAAGCAAAAGCCAAGTGAAACGCTGAGAATTAGAAGAAAAACGGCTAAAAATTATCCGCTCTATAAAATCCTTGGCGACATTAAGAAACTTATTAATACCGCTCGGTACGTACATCAACGACCTTTCTTATTTTAATTTAACGACCAGGAGCTAAGACGGTAATCTGGCTCACTCTGCCTTGAGTCAACCTAAAACCAATGCCCTTCTTCTCGTATAACAGACTGCCATTACTGACGTTACAAGGGCCAAACACCCGCAAGACCTCTTCCTTAGAAGAACCTACTTTTATGCCCTCTTTAGTAATAAAATCACCAGTCTCCATAACCATACCCTGGATAACACCATTAGAAGAGACGATAAGACCGACCGCCTCTTCACGGTAACGATAGAGACTATTTCCCGAACCTAAAGGTGTGGCACTGTCGGCCTGTCCCCACTCGTTGACAACCTTACTATTGGCCATGCCTATAGAGATATCGCCCACACGTCTGCCAGGGATAATCAAACGATCCCCTAAAAGTGGACGGTCATCCTCACGTTTGAAGACGTAGATACTGATTACCCTGTTATTGCGAATGCTGAAGGCCAAACCGCGAGAAGCGTAATTGACGTTGCCCTGACCGCGCTGTAAACCTTGCCCATAAGTCTTGTAGACCGCCTCACCAGAACTGCCTATGCCAATATTTTCCGCTGTCTTCCAAGAACCATTCAGAACGCTGATCCCAATGACTCCACCGTTAGATCCCATAAAGACAGCCAAGCCCTTAGAATTGAAGAAGAGCATCTTAGCATTGGGATCGTTAGGAGAAGACTGTACTCTATCTGGTTTACCTAATAAACCGACAACCTGTCCCTGATTCTGTCCCAAACGGATCGGCCCCACGCCCTGACCGCCAACAATACTGCCACTGGCCCAACAGACTGCACCGCAAACAAAAAACAGCGATAAAACAAATATCTTAAAAAAGTTTATACTCTTCATGATCTATCTCCCTAGGATCAAAATCCTCGCTCTTCCAAGGGAATGATCTCCTCATCTTCATCCTGGCCATCCCAGCCATCCTCATCCCCTTCTCCCCAACCTAAACCCTCATTCCATTGAGTTGATTCTTCTTTTTCAACTAACTCCTCAGTCGAAGGTTCAGTACCACGTAACTTATCCACCATCTGCTCACAACCTCCTAAAAAAAATACCTTCTCAAACTCCAGAAGCCAATCGCCGAGAGGCAAAAGGCTTCCCAAAGATATAACTATAGAAGAAATAAATACTAATAAACTATCCTAAGATTCGTCCACAGATCGTTACGGAAAGCATTTTCCGAAATTTCTGGATGCTCGCCTCCATTCAACCCTACCGCATTGAGATCACACTTAGGTGCATTGGCAACTCCTAAATACTGCCCTTGATGACCGTAAACAGGA
>JAFSXH010000152.1 GCA_017444165.1 bacterium
ACGGCATACGCCAAATGTCTTTAATCGAGACCGCCCCCGAAGAGCGTCTGCCCATAAAAACTTACCTCTTCGATCACAACCCTTCTGTAATCAAAGCCGCCATAACTAGGGAGTTGAACCGCCAAGGCCAAGTTTACTTTTTACACAACAAAGTAGAGACTATAGATCAGGCGGCTTACGATCTGCAGAAGATCTTGCCTCAAGCCCGCATCGCCATAGGCCATGGCCAGATGAGCCAACGCACTTTGGAAGAGATCATGCTAGACTTCTACAATGGACAGTACGACATTTTAGTATGTTCAACCATTATAGAAAATGGCTTAGATATACCGAATGTCAATACAATTATTGTCAATAATGCTCACTGTCTGGGACTAGCCCAACTTTATCAATTGCGCGGCCGCGTGGGGCGCAGTTCCAAACAAGGTTACTGTTATCTCCTCTGCCCTCCCCACAGAGAATTGAATCCAGAAGCCCAAAAACGCTTAAAAATCTTGCGCGAATTTACGGAGTTGGGAGCGGGCTTCAAAATCGCTAGACGCGATCTAGAGCTGAGAGGAGCTGGCAATATTTTAGGAGCTAAACAATCTGGCCATATCGCCTCGGTAGGTTTCGGTCTTTACTGTCGCATGTTAGAAGATGCCATAAGGTACGCTAAAAATCTCACTCAAGAGAAAAATATTCTAGAGGAAAGTTCACAAGATCGTTGCCAAGTCATTTTTGAACTGCCAATACCGGCCCATATACCTGCCGACTACATCGAGGATGACCGCCAAAAAGTAGCCATTTACCAACGCCTCAGCAAAATTGAGACGGCCATTGAATTAAAGGAACTTACTGAAGAATTGCGTGATCGTTACGGCAAGCTCCCCGCCCAAGCACAGTATCTTTTAAAAACTACCCAATTAAAATTGAAATGTACCAAATTGCTAATTCCTTCTATTAGAGTGTATAAGGATGTCCTTTTTATAGCCATTCCATTTATTCGTGAACTCAGTGGCAAAGAATTGTACAACTTGAGCCACTCCACCGATTGGACTGCCCAACAGCTCGATGGTTGTTTGAAATTCACGGGCTTATTGTGGGGAGGAAAGGTAGGTAATCCAGAGATGCCCTCTCCTGACGAACTCCTGGAAAAGCTCGAAAAGATCATACTTTTTTTGGAAAAACTTCCCGCTAAGCCCAAAAACAAATAATAGCCCGAAAAAATAACGAACAATCACAGAAGAGGAGAGTTACGTGAAAAAACTGGGTTTCGGTTTGATGCGCTTACCTCTGTTAGATTCTCGAGATCAGAGTAGCGTAGACACAGAACTTATAAAGAAGATGATCGATCTCTTCATAGAGCGAGGATTCACTTACTTTGATACAGCCTTCCCCTACCATGAGGGTGAGAGCGAGCGAACTTTTGGTGAACTCGTCGCTAAACGCTATCCTCGTCACAAGTTTACTATCGCCGATAAGATGCCGTGTTGGGAAGTTAGCGATCATGATATGTTGGGAAATATATTCAACCTGCAATTGCAAAATTGTGCCGTAGAATACTTCGATTATTATCTGCTCCATTCGTTAGATCTCCAATCTTACCAAGAAATGAAGAGATTAGAGGCTTTTTCTTTCCTCGAAGAGATGAAAAAAATAGGAAAGATAAAACACGTGGGCTTTTCTTTCCATGATAAATCTGAAGTTTTGGAACATATTCTAGGTGAACAGCCCCAAATTGAATTTGTACAGTTACAGATCAATTATTTAGATTGGCAAAACCCCCAAGTGCAATCCAGAGAGTGTTATGAAGTTTGCGTCAAACACCATAAACCTGTAATTGTCATGGAACCTGTCAAAGGTGGAACATTGGCCAATGTGGCTGAACTAAAAGAGCTCGATCAAGAGAAGAGTCCAGCCTCCTGGGCCATTCGCTTTGTTGCTTCTTTGGAAAATGTCTTTATGGTACTCAGCGGCATGAACACGCTGGAACAAATTTTAGATAACACCAGCTTTATGCAGGATTTTAAACCGCTCAATGATTCTGAAAGAAAGATGCTCTGCCAATTGGGCAAAAAAATTCAAAGTCGCTTTAGCATACCTTGTACTAACTGCCATTATTGCACCGCCAAATGTCCGCAAAATATAGCTATTCCTGAATACTTCCAACTTTGTAACACTATCTACAATTTGAGTTCCTATCAAGAATTGCTCTTACAAGGTTATGGAATGGCCTCGGAGTGCATAAGTTGCGGCCAATGTGAAGAACGTTGTCCTCAACATTTGCCCATACGCAAATATTTACAAAAAGTCGTAGAGATAGTTGAAAGGTAAAAATAGGTTAAGAGTTTCACTCAACGAAGGGGTGGATTATGGATTCTTCTAAACCAAGTCTTGAAAATATTTACAAATTGGACGGCACTGTGCCTTTCTTCAAGGCCCTGCCCTTCGGCCTGCAACACATTTTAGCTATGTTCGTGGCTAATTTGGCTCCCATTATAATTATAACCTCATCTGCTAATCCAGCTCTAACTCCAAAAGAATTAACTAAGCTCATCCAAAATGCGATGTTCGTCTTCTGGTTTGGCAACTTTAATTCAACTATACCCAGTATGGAAGATCGGAGCTAGACTACCTATAGTTATGGGTTGCAGTTTTACCTTTGCGGCGGTCTTAGGATCTATCTCTGCCAATCAAGGTTATGGAGCCGCTGTCGGAGCGGTGATCGTCGCGGGAATATTTGAAGGATTGCTAGGATTATTCATCACCAATTGGCACAAGGTTGTTGCCCCTATTGTCTGCGCGGCAGTAGTTACGTCTATAGGTATATCGCTGTTTCCCGTAGGAGCGAGATCATTTGGCGGCGGTTACAACGAAAATTTTGGAAGCTGTGAAAATTTAATCTTAGGTGCTTTTACTTTAATTGTCTGTATCTTGTGGAATATCTACTCCAAAGGATTTTTCAAGCATCTTTCTATATTAGCGGGTATGATTGCAGTTTATGCTATATTTATAAGCAAATTTAATAGTTTATATTAAATAATTTTATAAATTTCATTGTTCATTAGCCACTCTCGACAAGCCGAGCCTAAGCAATG
>JAFSXH010000153.1 GCA_017444165.1 bacterium
CGCCCTTTAATCTCTCCAGCCCATTTTACAGCCACTTCAAAAGTAGGTGCATGATCAGGTCCATCCTTAGACATAGTGATATATTCGGGATTCCTTCTGTAATCAGTATTTTGCACTTCTATTTGTAAACAACTTTTAAAATCTGGCTTGAGAAGATTTTCATTATCCATAGCCTCTTTTAAGATTCTAAAGACAAATTTGCGTGCTTCTTCTAACCCACCATCTAGACAGATAGCCCCAATTATAGCTTCAGTGAGATCTCCTAAAACATTATCTTTGTCATACCCCTTGGCGGCTAACTCGCCCTTGCCTAATCTCAAATAATTACCTAAACTGATCTTTCTAACTTATTGAGCTACAAAACTATTACTGACGACATAACTCTTAATTTTAACTAATTCACCCTCTTTTTTATTAGGGTATTTTTCATAAAGATATCGACAGACACAATAACAGACGACCGAATCTCCCAAAAATTCCAATCGCTCATTATTATCACCAGAGTGTTCATTAGTATAAGACTCATGAGTCAAAGCCAACTCTAAAAGTCTCTTGTCTTTGAATCTATAGCCCAGAATCTCTTCTAATTCAATTAAATTATCAGTCAAAAAATCACCATATCACTTTTCTAAGAAAAATTTAAATGTCTAAATCGTCACTAGAATCATCTGCATCCGCTAAAAATGAACAAATACCTGGCAGAGCAGAAGCAGCTACAACACTAGTAGCTCCTAAAAGAGGAGTCAAAGCAGCCACACCAGCAGCTCCCAAAGTTCCTACAGCAGCTACACCAGAAGCAACTTTAGTCCAAAATGACGGACTAGCAACCGATGCAACACAAGTAGCAGAAGTAGCTCCAACCAAACCTAATGGGGGAACTGCCGCTGTAAGCTTACCTTCGATTGAAGCAGAACCAGAGTTGCCTCTAGAAACCACTGTTGATTTTTCTAATCTATTCAACAAATCTTTAGACTTAACAGTATCTTTCTCTCTCAATAACTCTTGCAGACTGTCATCACACAGAGCCTTACAGGCGGCATCAAACTCAGCTTCCTTTTTAGTCTTACCCTCACCTATAATCTTATCTTTGCCAGACCAACACACACTAACTTTAACACGTTGCTCAATAGATTCTTGTTTATATTGAGGATCTTTCTTATAACACACATGGACAATTTGCTGTAAGAGGCTCTTAGGATCGTCAATACTCGACAACTCACGCCCAACATCATCTTCTTTATCGCTTGCAGTAACTTGCTCGCTTGAATTGTCCATTCCAGAAAATGACACAACAGAACCCTTTGCCGAATCATAAGAACCTTTTATTGATCTCAGCACAGTTCCTGTAGTAGTAACGGCTACTCCATCCTTGACACTAGCAACATCTTTTTGCTCAGGAACCAACTTCCCTACAGATGAAGAAGTATTATCAACCACAGACTCAATATCTGTCCCCTCATCAAAAGAAGAAACTTCTTTTAAGTCGTCAGAAATGGCGATACCTTTCAAAAATTTCTCTATAGTTTCCTTAATATTTAAAAACTCAAAAACGATCTTACGAGCTGTCAACAGACCACGAGCAACCAACAGACCATCAACAATACCATCATCAAGATAAACAGCTCCAATTAAGGCCTGAA
>JAFSXH010000154.1 GCA_017444165.1 bacterium
AGATTACTACCAATAAGCGTATTGTTCTTTGTCGTCTCAATTATCTTCTTCTGCGGAGGTTGTCAGCAGAGGGGCTTGCACGTTGGTACGGTCAACGCTGAAAAGATTATTAGTGAAGATCCTAAGTATATGGAATTGCGTGTGGTTCTTTCCGATGAGCGTCAAAAGTTGTACTCTCAAATTCCTAAGAATGTAAATTCTATGTCGAACACGCAGAAGAAAGCTCTGCAGGAAAAATTAGCTAAAGATGCTGCCGAGCGTTCCGATAAATTTAATAAGCTTTATCGTGAGAGCATGGCAAAATTACAGGAAGATATAAAATCTCATGCTAGTGAAGTGGCTAAGGATAAGGGTTTAGATATAGTAGTCGTCAACACGATGATGAATTATCCTGTAGTTCTTTACAGCAGTGGAGATAATATAACTTTAGATATTTTGTTAAAGATGGGAAATAATTGATCCTATGGCTAAAAATATTCATGCTACGGCTGTTGTCAGCGATGATGTTGTTTTGGCGGATGATGTCGTTATTGGAGCTTGCTCTGTCATAGAATCAGGAGTTGAGATTGGCGCAAAGACTGATATTGGGGCTAGAGTGTACATCGGTCCCAATGTTAAGATTGGTGAAGGTGTAGTTATTTATCCTGGTGCGGTCATTTTAGAGGGAACTGAGATCGGCGATAAAGCCGTTATCCATTCAGAAGTTGTCTTGGGTATGGATGGTTTTGGTTACGTCTTCGATGGTCAGGAACATCGCAAGATTCCTCAAGTAGGCAACGTGGTTATCGGAGCAGGGGCTACTATTGGAGCTGGTTCTTGTATCGACAGAGCGACTACGGCTTCTACGGTTGTGGGTCAAGGTTCACAGATCGGCAAGATGGTGATGATCGGTCACAATAGTCGTGTAGGCGAAAATACGCTAGTGGGTGATCAAACTGGTATGACTGGCTCTTCCATAGTTGGTAATGATTGTCAAATAGGTTATCAATGCGGAGTCGGTGTGCGTGTAGAGATGGGAGATGGTTGTGTCCTTCTAGATAGAGGGGCGGCCATGCGTAAGTATCCTGCGGGCCAAGTCTTAGCTGGTTTCCCTGCTCGTCCAGTAGAAGAAGTGCGTAAGGTTGAAGCGGCTTTGAATCTTCTGCCTAAACTTTTAGAAAAACATTGAACAATGTAGATAATAAATTTAACTGGTCGTTGATTAGCGGTCAGTTGTTTTTTTTGTAGATGTGTTTATGAAAAGATTATCTTTATTTATTTTTATACTTTGTCTTTTTATAGTCGGTCAGTTTTCTCTAGCGGCTGAAGTTGTTATGGGTGGAAGGGTTATCTTCGAGATAAAAAATGAGGAGCAAGCTCAGAGGATATCTCAAAGGATAGAATCGCTTTTGCAGAGTGGAGCTTCACCAGAAAAGATAAAGGTCGTACGTAAAGAGGTCGTCTTAAAAAAATCTGGCGATAAGGACAAAGGCAAGAAGAGTACGGTTTTTAGCATCTATTGGGGCAAAGATTTAATAGTTGATGTCACTCACGATATGGCTGTCAAAGCGGGTGGTACGGCTGAATCTGTGGCCCATAAGTGGGCAGATACCCTGCGTAGCGTAGCCGAGATCGGTCTATTTAATATCGACACTGAGAGGATCGTCTGTCCTATAGAAGCTGACAAAGTTATTAACATCAGTGGTCTGAGTACAGCTCCCTTAAAAGTAGAAGATCCTTCAGGGTTAGTGGAAATAGAGATCAGTGATGACTGTCAGAAAGTATATTTGAAGGCTAAGAGAGTCGGCAAGACTA
Source organism: bacterium (assembly GCA_017444165.1). GTDB lineage: Bacteria > Vulcanimicrobiota > Xenobia > Xenobiales > Xenobiaceae > RGIG3641. The sequence continues at coordinate 1,795 of JAFSXH010000154.1, forward strand.
CGCTCAAGCTGACTCGTGGTATGCTCTCGCGTACCGTCTTTATTTGGGTTAAAGATTGGGCGGGCAAGTTGCCTAAGGTGGTTAATGCTGAAGTTACAGGCGATCCCGCTATGGCGGGGGCTGTTTCCCAAGCGGTTATGCTCTCTATTATCTCTAATACAGATGTCAAACCTGGCTGTAGTGTCTATTTAGGTGAATTTGATTTTGCCCCAGTGGCTGTACCTAGTGGTGACAGTATGCGTCTGATGGTTCCCATGGGCATTAATGCTACTGAAGATTACTTCCCTGTAAAGGGTACGGTCAACGTCTTAATCAATAACGTGCCTATAGAGAAGGTTGAACACAATCTTTTGCTAGTGAGCAATCGCCCCGAAAGGGTAGATAAAGATGGGATTTTGCTCCGCTACAGTTTCAAAAAGAATGAACCGACCAGGCTCATGTATTCTCACTTAAATGCTTCTGAAGGTAAGCGGCGCAATTTGTGGGTAAATCTCATTAATTACGATGAAGAACCCGTCAAGATTGCTATTGGCAGTACGTACGCTGGTCCTGAACGCAGTGAAATATATGTAGGCCAGACTTCGGCCAAACGTTTTTTAGAAAACTTATCGGCTAATTCAGGATACATTATAACTTTGGGGGCCAATTCGGCTATTGAGCTGGCTTGTCATGATATGCGCCCTGAAGATTTAGTGAGCGGTTTTATCAATTTTCAGATTCTTGAAGGTGTAGGGGCTACGGTTGAAGTGCGCACCGCTCTAGCTCCGTCTAATAACGATGGCAGAGTTATGCCCGATATAGGAGCTCCCTTTAATCCTTTCAAAATTCATCCTCATGGAGTTTTTGCCCAGCCTTATTTTGAAAATGATGGCGAATTTACTGTAGGCGATGAACCTTTAACTTTCATTTATGGAGAGAGTCCTTGGCTGATCGATTTTGAAACTGGTCTGCCCAATACTGGTAATTTTGGAGTTTTGTATAAGTCGCTGGTGGAATTGAAAAATCCCACGCGTTCAACTCGAGTTGTAGGATTATACTTCACCCCCTTATCTGGCCCTGGTGGAGCTAACTTTTTGATCGGCAATAAGGTTTATCAGGCTGTCTTTCGCAAAAAAGGCGATGAGGTCTTAGTTGCCAAGATTGAGTTGCCCCCTGAGTCGAGTAATGTTATTGAGATTATTACTTTGCCAGAAGCGACCTCTTGTTATCCCGCGCAATATCAATTGAGAGAGTTGTGATATGTGCAGAAAACAGAATACTTTAAATAATAAGATAACCTTTATAGGTGTAGGCATCCACAGTGGCTGCAGAGCTGAAATGGTTGTTAAACCAGCTTCTGTTGATCACGGTATAGTATTTAAAAGTGCTGGGGAGTTGATCGAGGCATCCTATAAAAATGTCGTCTCTACCAAAAGATCGACAGTTTTGGGTAAAAATGGAATCCAAGTTTCGACTGTTGAACATTTTATGGCTGCTCTGTGGGCTTGTGAGATCGACAATGCTTTAATTGAAATTGATGGGCCTGAGGTTCCTATTTTGGATGGTTCAGCTCTGCCATTTTGTCAAGAATTAAAAAAAGTTGGAGTCGTTTCACAAGATAAAGTCGCTACTGAAAGTTTTTGTCTGCAAGAACCTATCTTCGTCTCTGAAGGTGAGAGTTTGATCTTGGCTAGACCCGCCTCTAAATTAATTTTGGAGAGCGATGTAACTTATAAAAGTCCTCAAGTTGGCCACCAAATTTTCTCTTTCTGTGGTACGGGGGAAGAGTTTTGTACAGCTGTTGCTCCAGCCCGCACTTTTGGATTTTGGGCTGAAGTTAAAGATTTATTGGCTAATAATTTGGGTAAAGGCGGCAATTTAGATAACGCTCTGATCTTTGATCGTCCAGGTTTTAATCCTCAAAGTATCTTGCGTTATGACAATGAGCCAGTGCGCCATAAAATGTTGGATCTTGCTGGTGATCTCAATCTTTTGGGAGTTCCAGTTAAGGCTCACATTTTAGCTATAAGGGCTGGCCATAAATTGCACGTTGAATTTGTACGCAAAGTTGCCGAGGTGATAAACAGATGATCGATATTAAAGAGACTGCCTTTGTTGATAAAGTGGAAAATTTGGCTTTTCCTGTTGCTGAAGGGTACAAAAATATTACTGTAAATGAGCCGTATTTTGTGGGCCATTTTCCTGGTAATCCCATTATGCCAGGTGTTTTGCAGTTAGAGGCCTTGGTGGAGTTGGCCTGGTTCTTGTATGATTCTAAAGTGGAAATGGTTAAGGTAGTGCGTTTGAAATTTAGAAGGCCTGTGCGTCCTGGGGATCGCCTCGATCTCCATGTGGAAGAGACTGAACGTCAGGAAGATGTGGTTAGTGTAGCTGTGCGAGCTTCTGTGGATGGCGAGACTTCTTGTGAAGGTCTTGTACAATTTAAGCTAATGTAGGAAAAAGAATCCTAGCTACGAAAAATGCGGAATCAATTGAGAGGAGTAGAGTATGGAGCCAGTACGGGTTGGGGTTATAGGTGTTGGAAGTATGGGCAAAAACCATGCGCGTGTGTGTGCATCTTTGCCTCAAATGGAACTAGTAGGCCTAGTTGATGTAGATGAGGCTAGAGTTCGTCCGATAGCGGAAGGTTACAATACCAATTATTATAGTGATTATCGAGAACTTTACGACAAAGTTGATGCCGTAGTGATCGTTTCACCTACCCCGCTCCATTATGAGATAGCTGCCGATTTTCTCCAACGCGATATACACGTCTTAGTAGAGAAGCCAATAACTGTCGATGTCGACCAGGCAAAAGGTCTGGTGGAGTTAGCTAAAGATCATCATTTGATCCTACAAGTAGGCCATTTAGAGAGATTTAATCCTGCCGTCATTAAGATGAAGAAGATCTTAGAAGAGCCGATGTTGATCGAATGTCATCGTCTCTCTGGTCCTACGACTCGAAATTTGGATGTAGGTATAATTTGGGATCTGATGATCCACGATTTTGATATACTTTTGAGCCTTTTAAAGTCGCCTGTGGCTTACGTACATGCTTTAGGAACGAGTGTTTACTCTCCCTTTGAGGATATTGCTCATGTGCAGATGCGCTTTAAAAACGGAGCCATGGCTAGTTTAGTAGCCAGTCGCAATTCAGGTGAACGCAAGCGCAGTTTAAAGATTACCGAAAAGACGGGGCGCGTCTTGATGTTAGATTTTATTGAACAAAGTTTGACTATTTCTAGTCCTGGCCCCGATGGTCGTCCTTTGGATCCTGTGTCGGTACATATTGATAAAGAAGAACCTTTAGTTTTAGAACTGAAAAATTTTGCTGAGTGTGTAGCTTTGCATAAGAAGCCATTAGTTTCTGGAGAAGATGGCAAGAGAGCTTTGGAATTAGCTATGCACGTTTTGAAAAATATGGACATGAGAGAGGAGAAGCAGAGATGATTCATCCTACTGCGGTTGTACATCCTAAGGCTAATATAGGTGAAGGTGTCAATATAGGTCCATTTTCAGTTATAGGTGAAAACGTAACCATAGGTGAGGGTACTGAGGTTATGTCCTCGGTGATTATTGATGGTTGGACTACTATTGGCAAAAACAACAGGATTTATCATGGGGCGAGTATAGGTTTAGCTCCTCAGGATTTCAGTTACAAGGGACAGCGGGCCTTTGTGGAGATCGGCGATAACAACGATATTCGTGAATATGTCACTATTCACCGAGCTGCCAATGAAGATGGTTTAACATATGTTGGCAGTGATAATCTCTTGATGGCTTATGTCCATGTAGCCCACAATTGCCACGTGGGCAATCAGGTCACTATCGCCAATTACGCTGGTATGGCTGGACATACTGTAGTGGAAGATCAGGCTGTTTTGGGTGGTTTGGTCGGTATACATCAGCATACGCGCATAGGTAGGTTATGTATGATTGGTGGCTGTTCTAAGATAAATAAGGACATACCGCCTTTTAGTATAGTTGATGGCAATCCTTGTAGAATCTTCGGTATGAACTTCCGCGGTATGCGCCGACGCGGTATCGATCAGAAGAGTCGTTTGGCGGTGCAGACTGCTATTACCATTTTGGGCAGTCGCGGCTTGAACATTGATGAAGCCGTAGAGACTATTTTGCGCGAGGTGGAGCAGACTCCAGAGGTTGTTCATTTGGTAGAGTTTATTAAAGGTTCTTCGCGTATGGGTATTCTCAATAAGGGCTGTGGTGTTGGTATTAGGGCTGGAGAGAACAATTAAGGGTTAGATATCTAGGATTTAGATAGAGAAGGGGAGCCCCTCTGATATTTTTAGAGGGGTTCAATTTTTTGGACGATTAAGGCTAGTTTAGATGGCGGAAGATAAAAAAAAGTTTTTAGTGGCTTTGACGGCTATCGATCCTTCTGCGGATATGCAGGGAGCGGTTTTAGTTAAGGCGTTGCGCGAGATAAATCCGAATATCGAGTTTGTCGGAATTGGTGGGCCGCAGATGGCCTCGGCAGGGGTAGATTTATGGCTTAAAACGATAAATTCTGCTGTCATTGGGCCTGGTGAAGTTATTGTTCATTTGCCCGTTTATATACTCAATTATTGGAAGATCCGCAATAAACTTTTAGAAGTTCGTCCTGATCTTACGATCCTCATAGATTCACCTGCTGTCAATATGCGCTTTGCGGGTGTCTTGCGCCGCCATGGTTTAAATAGTGTTTATTATTTCCCACCATCAGCCTGGAGTAAGAGTGAAAAGCGGTTGCGCGACATCTTTGGACGCACAGATCGCGTTATCTGTGTTTTTGAGAGAAATGCTGAGAGTTATCGATGTTTAGGGATGGATGTTGATTATTGGGGCCACCCTATGAACGATATGCCTGAATTAAATTATACCCCTGAAGAGGCAAGAAAGAGGCTAGGGGTTGAGGGAGAGATTTTGGCTCTGCTTCCTGGCAGTCGTCAAGCGGAGATCGATAATTTGTTGCCTGTATTTTTGAAGACTGTGGAAATTTTGCACGCCGAGAGGCCGTCTTTGCAAGTTTTGATCCCTTGTGCTACTGAAGATCTGTCGGAAAAGATCCGCAGTTTAGTTCCTCAAAGTTGTGATTATATACGTTTAGTGGCGGGACAATCACATTGGGTGATGTTAGCTAGTCGAGCCGCACTTATGAGTTCGGGGACGGCTAGTTTAGAAGCTATGATGTTCAATTTGCCTATGGTTTTGTGTTATCGTTTTGGTTTGTTTAACGCCATTTTAGGAAAGTTTCTTTTGGCTACAGGTATATTAAAGGTCGATCATATTGGAGCTCCCAGTTTAATCTTAGATCGTCGCATTACTCCAGAATTTATTCAGGAGGAAGTTACACCAGAAAATCTAGTTCCCGCTGTACGCCAATATTTAGATGACACACCAGAGAGAAAGCAGATTTTGCAAGATCTGACTTGGGCGCGTCAGAGTATGGGAGAGCCTGGAACGGTCAAAAAGATCGCCGCTTCTGTTTATAAACTTGTAGAGAAGTTTCATCAAGAACGTGAAAGTAAAAATATCGATGTGGTAATTACCTCCAATTCTCCAGGTGAAGTTTCTACTTGGGTAAAGCATACAGTTACAGCTTTAAAAGAGAGGTGTACTTCTGACCGTCTGCGTGTAGTTGTGGCTTTAGTTCCTTGTCCCTATGCTTCGGGGGCTGAGGAAGATGTGGCCAAGAGTATATCTGGAGTCGATATAGTTTTGACTCCCAGAGAGACGGTAAAGTTGGCTTTTCTGGGAAAATTGGAAAAGTATACACCTAACCATTTTGGGGTAGTTGTCTTTTTGGGCGGTGATCTTGCTCATGCGGCCATTCTGTCGTGTCGCTTGCATTACAAATCTATTGCTTATGCAGAACGCCACAATATATTGTTGCCGTTCTTTACACGCCTCTGTTCTGGTAACTTAGATCTGCAGAACAGTTTAGTAAAAGATGGATATAAAAATGTAGACTACGTGGGCAACCTCTGTGTAGATGGTGTCAACGAGTGTGTCAAAACTTTTAAACATGAGAGATCTGGCAAATGTGTTGGTATCTTTCCAGGATCGCGTTTTTTGCACGTTAAGGTATCTTTAGGTGTATTTTTGCGAGTAGCGGCCAGAATTAAGAGCTTAATGCCCCAGACGCGTTTTCTTATCTCTGTCTCTCCTTTTGTCTCTCAATTTAAGTTGAAGTCTGCGCTTTTGCGTCCCTTCTCGATGGGGTTGCCGACAGCAAAAGGTTATATAAAGGATAAAGATACTTTGCAAGTTGAGTGTGAAGATGAGCTCGAAGGATCGGCAGGTCGCTCCTTTGAGGTTGAGATATTTTGGGGTGAACCTTACAGAGCTATGGCTGAGATAGATATGGCTCTGACTATACCAGGTACGAATACAGGCGAGTTAGCTTGTTGTGGTAAGCCGATGGTGGTGGGGCTATCTAGTGCCGCTCCCTATCCACGCGGTGGTTTAGGTGGTTTGTTGGATAAGTTGCCAATAATGGAGAGCATTAAAAAATACCTGCGTCACAAGTCATACTTGCGTCAGGGATTTGCCGCTCAACCGAATCGAGTAGCTCAAAAGATGGTTATACCAGAAATTGTTGTCGGTCGGGATAGTTTAGTTTTGGCAGAACCAATTTTAGAATGGTTGAAAGATGAAGATAAGTGTCTGGCTAAAGGACGAGAGTTAAGTGAACTTATGGGCAATCTCAACGAGGCGGGGAGTAATATTGCTAAAACGATATTGAATGTTTTGAATTTGAATGATGAGTAATAAACGAGAAATTTTTTTCCGCTACAGGGGAGCGATTATGGCTGTAGTGGCTTTAGTCGTCTTAATAGTGGCTTCTCCCAGCTTAAAGTCTTACTTAGCAGGTTTAATGTTGGGAATATTGGGCGAGTTGATCCGCGTTTGGGCCATTGGTTGGACGGGCGAACACACTCGTGCTCAATCTCTGCGCGCACCGTTTTTAGTTACACAAGGTCCTTACAGTTTGGTACGCAACCCTCTGTATTTGGGCAATATTTTAAATTATTGCGGAGTGTTGCTGGCCGCAATTGGTTCTATGTCTGCGCTGGGAGCTGCTCTGCTTACTTTAAGCAGTGGTTTAATTATTTATGTGGTTTATTCTGGTTGTATCGCAGTGGAGGAGCAGTTTTTGCAAGAGCATTTTGGCGAGGCTTTCACGGCTTACAAAGATTCTGTGCCTCGTTTATGGCCCCATTGGCGAGATGTTATCAGCGGCGGGCAGTATGAATTTGCCTGGGAGCGAGTTAAATTTGAAGTCACGACCATATTTTGGTGGTTAGTGAGTTGGTCTGTTTTGCTTTACAAACTTTTGATGATCTGAGCCATACGTTCGGCTCCACCTGGAGGCCCCAGACGTTCCTTGCCAATATTAGCGCGGCGCAATCTATCTTCAGGATTGTTTATTAAGTTTGCTAAGGCTTCGATTATCTTTTCATCGTTATCTGGAGTAACAATGAGGGCTTCGCCTAAGAGTCCTTTTTGGCGGGTGCGATACCAGCGGAGATTTTGCGGATCTGCATCGTAGGCTATTACGGGTATACCCCAACCTGCCGCCTGCTCGTGAGCTGTGCCTGCCAAACCCAAAGCGACTTGGCTGTATTTGAATACGTCAGCAATATGGCCTTTGATGAAGAATATACGCAGATTATCTTTAGTGTTATTTAATTGGAACCAGTCAGGATAATTCAGAGGTTTTAAATTATCTGATCCCACTAATTTTTCTATTTCTATTGAGTGAGCTACGGCTACTAGGGCGCAGATCGGTCGTTCTAACTTTTGGGCAAATTTTTCGGAAAGCTGGAGAAGGCGGGGCATAACTTCATAAGTAGCTTGACGACTGCCTGGAAAGAGAGCTAGACCGATCTCGCCTGTTTTGAGCGTGAAGTTAATGTTTTGAGGTATGAGGCCATCCATCATGGCGTTACCTACCCAAAGGGCTTTTACACCTTTTTGGCGCAAATCCTGAGCTGTGAGCTCATCACGAACTAGAGAGCGTACTTTTCCAAAACGCAAAATTAGTGATTCTAGATAAGAATAGGCGTGGTGATAATTAGATTTAGCCGTACCAATAAAAATGATAGGTCTAATTCCTGAAATAATGCTGAGTACAACTGGCCAAAGATCGCCCACCGCCACAATTTTTGTATATTCATTTCTATTAGAACGCAACCAAAAGATCTGTTTTAAAATTAGTCCCAAGAGTCCATTTTGTAAATCTTGCCAAAAATTATTTAAGTTCTCTTTTATGAGACCACCACTAGGCATAACTTGACGGGGGCCGCAAAGTGGGGCTAGATCTCTGTAGGCCTCACCTTGGCCTACTAGTGGCATAACTTCGAGATCTACATCTTGTAAGTTACGAATTATCTGAGCGGCGATGGCATCTTCTCCCGCACCATTAGAAATAAATAAAATTTTGGACATAATTTTCTAAACCTTAATTAATCGATGGGTGCTCCTCTCTGGATTATCAAAATCATAATCTAAAAGACCCACATACTGACCATAACAACCAGTTTGTGTGATATATACCCCTTCTTTTTGGATAGGTTCTGATAAAGCTGTGTGGCTGTGTCCCCCTAAGATCCAAGTTCCTTTAGGCAGGCGAGGGGCTAACTCTAGATCTCGCTCTAAACCTAAATGGCTTAGGATCAGTATATTTTTGTTTTGGATAAATATCTTTTGTGCTAGTTTAGCTGTAGTTTCTATTGGATCGAAAAAACGAAATTTAAATATTTTCTCCCAAAAACAGTTATGACGATACTGTACGGGAGTAACTCCGATCAGCGTTAAATTTTCCACGTTGATCGCCGCTGTCCAGCGTTTACGGATCTTGTTCTCTCGCCAATCTTGATAAGCGCGATCCACCAAGTTGGTACTGTCATCATTAGGGCATTCATTCAGATCTGAGAGATTGCTACAGAGGAGGGGAAAATTTCTCTCTTCTGAGCGTATGTCCAGGACGCGTCGTTGGTAATTAAATTCGCGATTGCCCATAGCCATAGCTCGGCAACGGAGCTTATTCATTTTGTGTAAAATTGGCTCAGAACGGCGATAAATTGTGTTAGATCCTGCTAGAGCATCTCCACTGTCAACATAAATATCTTTATCGGTTATGCTCCTAGTTAGCCAGAGAAGAGCCTCGTTGCAATTGTGCATATCATTAGTGTGATAGATCTGCATATTTATTTTGATTTAACCGTCTGGGGAAGATCTTTAGCGATGGAGGGGAAGACGACTGAGGCGTAACCGATTAGCCAGAAAATACCAGCTACTAAAGGTGAACCTATCATGCAACCGACTATTAAACCGATAATGCCTATACCCAAACTGGAGAGCATGATGCGCGGTTCTAAGAATATGGAGTAACCGAAAGAACCACCCAATATAGCTCCCACAAAACCGAAGGCCAACCCTTTGTTAAAGTCGGCAGTGTTAGTCGCCAGAGCCATACTAACTTTGGCTGCCTGCACTAAAGGTGAAGTGGAGTGACCAACATCAATGACGGAGTTAGCTCCCCACAAAAAACTCATAACCAAACCTAAAAAGGCAAAACCCATTATGGCCAGACGCTTTTGAGCTCCATCATCTTCAGGAGTTTCTGCGGAATTGTTAGCTACGTCGGTCGCCTCTTTTTGAGGAGCGGGATTGGCCTTTGCTAAACTCTTTTTTTTCTTATTACTGTTATTTGACATACTATTCAGCCTTTTTTCTTATCTTTTGCCAATACTTTAAGGGAAGAGAACGCTGGGCAATCTTGCGCATATAAGCTTTGTGCATGATCGCGGGTTCCCCCGACCAGGTATTTTGACCAGCGGGAATATCCCCTTCCACAAGACTGCGGGCCGCTACTGTCGCAAAATCGCCAACTTTGGCCTCAGGTTGGAGCAAATTCTGTCCTGCCACTATGGATAGATTACCTGTTTGCGAATTCTCCCGCAGACAGGCTTGAGAGATCACTATAGCCAGAGGAGCAATATTTACGCCCTCTTTTATATTTATGAGGTTATCTAAACGAGCTCCCGTACCTATTTGACAAGTATCGATCTGACAGCGTGCCCCGATCTCTACGTTGTCTCCTATTGTTGTCTTCGGTCCTATATTAGTTAGAGCTCCTATTAAACATTTACGTCCTATTTGACAATCTTTTTTGATGTGTGCTCCAGCCAGAAGGCGGGTCTCCGCTCCTATGTGGCTGTTAGAGCCTACTTGAGCGTGGGCGTGTATTTCACAATGATCGCCAATATGAGCATCCTTCTCTATAATGGCATAAGGGCCGATGTAAGCGGTAGGTGAGATTGCAGCTGTAGGATCGACTATCGCCCGAGGATGAATCTGGGCTTCATAACGACGGCGGGGATAGAAGAGATCTAACAGTTGAGCAAAGGCCACGCGGGGATTATCAACTGAGATCGTGGGAAATGTTTGTTCTATCTCTGTCAATTTATTAGAGATGACTATGGCAACAAAACCCAATTCTTTAGCTTTTTGATAAACTTCCAAATTGTCGGCAAAGGTTATAGTGTTGCTCAAATTGTGTCCGCAATTGACGGCATCTATACCAGTAATATCAGAGATCTCTAAATCATTAAACTCTTCGTTGAGGAGTTTACCAGAGATGTATTTGGCTAAGTCTTGTAATCTTTTTACCACCATAATTGAGGATAATCACTCCAATTTTCTGTTGAATCGATAGTAGCTTCTTCAAAAATTAAATTTTTGGCCGCTAGAGGTACGGTTAAGGTACGTCCGTGCAAAAGCTGGTTGCGTCCTAAGCCGATAAGATCTTTACCTAATATGTCTTCGTATTTACCTCTGACTATGAACTGGGGAATACGACATATTGGCCGGCCATTTTTAAGAATAAAAGCTGTCTCAGCGCGACGGGCAAACTCACCTTTGTGCTTTAAATGAGGAGGCAGAGGGGTCAAGCGATCTAAGAAAACTCCGTAACCGACCTTTTCGCAGAGATCTCCAATTGAATATGGGCCTGCTTTGAGAGAAAGATTTGAGTAGCCAGGGTGAGGAGGAGCCCCCCAAGGACGAACAGCCAGACAAGAAGGGGGTAAATTGTTTAACTTGGCTGCACTCAAGTCGTAAAAACGATTTGATAATCTTCCATCTTCAATAATTGTCACTGGAACTTTGTTAAGTCCTTCGCCATCGAAAGGAACAGTTCCAAAACCTCCTGGTATTGTGCCATTGTCTTTGATAGTTATCTCTGGTGAGAGCCACTGTAATCCTTGAAGAGCTTCAGGTGGACAGGCAGAGTTTATGCGGAGTACGTCCATGGCGAAATCTTCTAAAAGTGAACCGCAAGCGTAATTGCTAAAAACTACGGGCAAAATGTAATTTTCTGGCCAGGCGATCTCTTCAGAAAGTATCGATCTCCAGGCTAACAGGCAGAGCAACTCTGAGGGTGAGTGGTTGAGTGATGTTGAGTAGATATTAGCTCCCACAGGTATATCGTCACGAGAATTTAAAGAGAGCAGATGCAAAACACGGTTGGCCGATCTCTGGCCCGCCCTGATCGTCAACTTCATTGTGTGTTGCAAGATACGGGCACTTATAGAGAAGCGTTTTTTAGGCAACATTGAAGGCAACATGAAATCTAACTCTTGCACGAAAGATTGCATTTTGTTTATAGATTCTTCTAATTGGCGGTTCATCTCTTCGCGTGTGCTGGTGTAAGGAGAAGATATGAAGCCTTTTTGTGAAAAAGAACCACTGGGGCCGGAACTTGCACTTTTTATGGCTAAAGTGAGGATCTCATCCTCAGACATTTCACCTTCAGACCAAGCGTACCCCAACTTGCCATCGATGTTGACTCTCAGACCAATACCCGAACGAAATCTCTGCTCTTCTGGTTTGGCTAAGTTTACCTCAGTATAAACTTCCTCATCTATTTCCGCATCTCTGCATATGCCCAGAGTGCGCACGAGCAATTTACTAGCGTAACTGACCATCACTTTTCCTCAGGAGGAGAGATAACTAAAATTTGCAGAGGTATAAAATCGAACTTTCCTGCAGGGCAACAAGTATTTACATCATGTTCTGCTAAAGAAAACCCGTCTTGTAAATGGACTATCCAAGTATCTTCTAAATGGATATGCTTATGATAGACAAAGCCATTAATAGAGGCCCATTGTCTAAAAACTTTACGAGCAAATTCGCTGGAAGCTTTGACGGCTATAGTATCTAATCCCTGGCTTTCAGCTATACTTTGTAAACTCTCCAGTGCCAGAGAAGCTTCTCCTTTTTTAGCCTCAGAGAGATCCAAACCTGGATAGTTATTAAATTTGATCCTACTCCTAGTTTTTTTATAAACTCCTTGTAAAATAGCCTTTTGTAACTTTGGGTTAGATTGAGAATCGGCTTCTCTAGCTGATGGTAACACTTTATAATCTTGCAAAATAACCGTAGATTCTGAATCTAGGTAGCGGCGCAAAGTTCCCTGCAGACCTTTAACCATAAAAGCCACAGGTATACCAGGTGCAAATCTTTCCAGAGATACGTTCAACTGGCGACTATTTTTATCATAATCATGAGCCACAAAACGCAACCCTTCACCTGCAAAAGTATTTTGCAGTTTGTCTATGATCTCTGTAACAGTGTATACGGGATTCATTTACAGTTTACTTGTACTCTTCTTTTACAAAAGCTGTACCAGGATCAACCCTAGCAATTTTGTAAAATTCATTCCACTCGTTTTCAAGTTTTTTAACTTTCTCTTTAGATACTTCTTTTTTCTTAAATTCTTCTTGAGCCTGTTTTTGGGCTTCGCTCAACAATTTTCCTCTAGCTGGATTCCAGAACTTAGCTCTAGCTACAGGATCATAGATGTTTTCTGAGTTGCGCAATCTTCCTAATTTCCTGTAAACGGTGTAACCTTTATCCAAATAGAAGAGCGATTTGCTGGAAAGTGGATTCCACTTATATGATTGCCAAAGATAAGTTTCTGCGTAATCGAAATAATGTTCTGCAGAGTAATTGTTATCCGCCTGTCTTCCCAATGATATCTGATTGTAATAATATATACCAACCTGTAATTGAGCTTTTCCACTGGAGAAAAGATATTCAGAATAGATATATACACAACTCAACGTAATTAAAGTTAAAGGCAGAATGATGAAAACAAATATATTGAAGATACGCATGGGCCAAGTGGCGTTGGTCCAAAGCTTCTCTTTTCTGCTCTTACCTACAGATATTCTCTCTTTGGCTGTGTAGTAATCTTGTTTAATAGTGGCCGCAGTTTTAGAAGCTAGAGCGCGAATTTTGGGAGTAAATTTGCCAGAAGAGGAAATTTTGTAACATATGTCTATGGCGACTTCTGCAAAACCTGCATGACCCAATTCCTCCGCCGTCATAAGCCAATCTTCCGGGTCTGTTTCCTCCACACTTCTGACGCAATTGCCGAAGCGAATGCTGTCATCAACCTCTAGAGCCTTGACAAATTGTATGGCCGCTTTCTCAGGTTCCCCCATAGCTACCGCACATATTCCTAAACCGAAAAGAGCATTAATATCATTGGGAAATCTCTTTAGACTATTTAAGAGATCAAAATTCAATTCGTTAAAACGTTGCTCTTTAAATAACTGTAACTGTTCATCTGTAAATATCTCTGACAAAGACGCAGTTGTTTTGTCAACTACGGGAGGTTGTACCTGTATAGTATTTTGGGGAGGAAGGTTGAGGCTCAATTTTTATTCGCTCCAGGTAAAATGGAAAGCACCCGCTTTGACATTAGATAGTTATACCCTTCTTAGCTGAAATAGAGGAAAACTAAGCACTCTTAAAAATAAAAAATCATGTGCGTATCGTTCAGAAAATGTTGGGAATTGTCAAAAATTTTAGGATTAATATTTATCTTTTTGTCCTTAGAAGGATGTCCCCAGATAAAAGATGACAAGACAAAAATGGAAGAGCAAGAGAGGGCAGAAAAAGAGAGAGTTTCTGTAGAGAGTGATTCCACTAGAGTGGAAGATAAGATTAATGATGTTGTCACTAAAGTTGAAGAAGTTAAAGACTCTCTTCAAAGCAATTACGGAAAACAGGAAGTAAATTCTCTTTCTCTCAGTGCCAAAGGGGACACTCCCTGGGACTTAAAAGCGGACAAAATTGATTATGATGACAATTCTAAACGAGCCAGGGCTTCAAAAATAGTTTGGAATTTATTGGATAAAGATGGTAATTCGCTTTTAGAACTTAGCGGCGATGCAGCTGTAGTCAACGTGCCTACCCAGGGAATAGCTTTCGAAGGGCCAGTGCAGGCAAAGGGAGCGCACGGAGAGGAAATTACCTGTCAAAAACTAGTTTGGGATAGTAAAAATCGCCAATTGCATGGCTCTAACGGTGTAAGAGTCGTCAGAGAAGGCTCAATTATGACAGGAAGAGAGATGATCGCCTCTCCAGATCTCAAACGCGTGGAAGTCAAGGGGGATGTGCGTGTTTCTTTTACGGCTAATCCTCTGAAAAGTGAGTAATATTTGTGTCTATTGAAATTGACAGTTTAGTTAAAAGTTTCAAAGACCGTCGCGTCGTCGATGGCGTTAGCTTGAAGGTTGAACCTGGTGAAGTGGTTGGCCTTTTAGGATCGAACGGGGCTGGTAAAACCACTACTTTTTACATGGTTGTAGGTTTGATAAAACCGAACAGTGGCCGTATTATTCTCAATGGGCAGGATGTGACTAATTTCCCCATGCATCAGAGAGCGCGTTTAGGGATAGGTTACTTACCTCAAGAATCTTCGGCTTTTCGTAAATTGAGCGTTGAAGATAACTTGCGTTTACTTTGGGAAGTTAATGGTGTGAGCAAGGTCGAACAGAAGGAGCGATTGGAGTCTCTTTTGGAGGAGTATCAGCTCTTTAAGGTACGCAAGAGTAAAGCTATTGAGCTTTCTGGTGGAGAGCGCAGACGTTTGGAAATAGCCCGTTCTTTAGCTATCAAACCCCAATTTTTGCTCTTGGATGAACCCTTTTCTGGTGTCGATCCTATAGCTGTGGCCTCCATACAAAATATAATTCGCAAGTTGAAGAAGAGCGGTTTGGGAATATTGATAACCGATCATAATGTTCGCGAGACTCTGGCTATAACTGATAGAGCTTATATAATTCGGGAAGGGCATATCTTGGTCTCTGGCAGTGCCGTCGAGATTGCCAATAATCCAGATGCTCGCAAGTATTACTTAGGTGAGTCTTACCAGACAGGATTTGAGAACTCATGAAGATTATTGATCGTTACATCATGCTGGAAATGGCTGGTCCCTTTCTCTTTGGGGTCTGTGCCTTCACCCTTTTGTTCTTTTCGGCAGAGACTTTAATGGGCGTAGCCAAGATGATCTTAGAGTCTCAAGCGGGGGCGGGAATGGTCGTCAAGTACCTCTTTAATCGTCTGCCTTATGTCTTAATTATGACCTTTCCCATGTCTACACTTTTGGGAGCCTTGATGGCCTACGGAAGGTTATCTGGAGATAGTGAAATTGTGGCCCTAAAAGCTGGTGGAGTTGGCTTTTTGCGTATATTTATGCCTGGATTTATCTTCTGTTTGGTGATCTCTATGATCTCATTGGCTATAAATCAATATTGGGTTCCTCCAGCCACTAAGCAGGCGTACAGTATGGTTTTAGAATTACGAGCTCCCGATCAGATCGAGAGGGCTTTGATAACTTCTCCGCGTCTGTTATCTAACGGTGAAGAGCAGATGATTTACGCTCACGTTCTCAATGTCAAAGAGCAGACGATGAAAGGTGTCTATGTTCATTTTTTCTTAAACAATAAGCGCGTGCGTGAGTTGTACACTCAAGAAGCGCGTTGGAATAAGGAAAAGCATGTCTGGGAGGTTCTCAATTTGGAGGCGCGGGAGTTTGACAAAGATAGCGGCCAACTGCGTTATGATGTTAAAGGCAGTGATGGTTGGAGTCCTATGACTAAAACAGATTCCCCTGCCAGTCCCGATCAATTAGCCCAACGCAAATTGCGTCGCGAAGAGATGACTAGTCAAGAGCTGGCTAATTATCTGAATTCTTTGCCTCCTATAGGTAAGACTAATCCAGACGAGTACCGCAAGCGCAACAAATATATTGTTATGTACTATCAAAAGGTTTCTTTGCCTATGACCTGTTTAGTATTTGGTGCTTTCGCCGTGCCTTTAGGACTCAGGCCTCAGCGCACTAGTACTTCTATAGGTTTTGGTCTTTCGTTATTCTTCATTTTGCTCTATTATGTACTCATGACTATCGGAATGATGTTGGGTGAGAATGGCACGGTGGCCGCTTGGTTTGCTGCTTGGCTCCCTAATATTGTCTTTGCGATAGTAGGAACATTTTTAGTTATAGACGCTTCACGCAAATAGAATAGTGTTTACGTTTTCTTGGTCGGTAATTGTAAGAGGTTTTTTGGTCTACGTCTCCGTGGCTGTAGTGGCAGCTTGTATTGCCTATTTAGCCAATCAATTAGGGCGTCTGATCGGCAAGCGCAAGATGAGTGTTCTTCACTTGCGTCCGCGTCACACTTCTATTTTGATAACCACTTTCACAGGTGTTACTATAGCCTTAATTACCCTGACCGTCTTTGCCGCGCTGTCTGAACCTGTGCGCGTCTTTATCGTAGGTATGGATAAGCTGCGTACAGAAGAGGGTCAGTTGCGCCAGAAAGTTGAAGTTTTACGGCGCACTTTGGCCGAAGGTACGTTTATTTGGAGGATCGATGAACCTATAGTCCATATGACCATTCCTGGTGGTTTGGGGTACGATAGAACTAGGGCGGCCATAACTAGTCTTTTGACTGAAGCCAATGCGAGGGCTATTTTACGTACCAATAAGATAGCCTCTAGTAAGGGAGATCCTTTGCTTTCAACTGATGAAATTATAATAGATTATGATGCCGAGCAGTTGGAAGAGTTGATAAATTCCATAAATTCCAGTCCAAATATCATGGGATTGAGAGTTTTGGCTAGTCAGAATTGTCTCTATCGGGAGAAAGCTCCTGTGCGCTTTGAGTCTTGGCAAGTTCGCAAAGTCTTCTCTGCGGGTGAGATAGTTGCGCAAATGGAGATAAAGACAAAACAATCTGTAATGTTGGAGCTTATGAAATTTATTGAAGAGACCAGAAAAAAGGCTATAGATAAAGGAATTCGTCCGATTGATGGTGAGTTAGGCGGAGAGTTGGACAGCGACGATTTCGGACGTTTACAAGAGGAGATCGGTAGACAAAAAAGTAAATTTGAGATAGTCGCTATTGCTAATAGAGATTTATATGAAACTAGCAGTTTGGATGTAAGATTTGAAATTCGCAGTTCAGGGGAGGTGAAAAATTGATAGTTCTTTCTATTGATCCTGGACGTAAAAAATGCGGTTTGGCAGTAGTCTCTTCTGAAAAAGGAGTTCTTAGACATAAAGTTGTTCCTATAGATGGGTTGATTGGTTGCTGTCAAGAAGCATTAAATGATTTCTCCATAGATTTTATAATTTTAGGAGGAAGTACAGGATCTGATAATGTGCGTAAGATGTTGGAAAGTATCGGATTGAAAGTTGTAATTGTCGATGAGTCACATTCTACAGAGCGAGCTAAAGATAGATTCTTTGCCGATCATCCTCCTTCAGGTTGGAAGAGGATTCTTCCTATAGGCTTGCAGACTCCATCTCAATCTTATGACGATTATGCCGCTGTAATTATGGCTGAAGACTTTATTTTGAGAGGTAAACAATGAAGAATATTTATAAATATGCGGCTGTATCTATCGCCTTAGCAGTTCTAAGTTCTCAACCTAATTCTCAGATCAGTTTGGCAGATGATCTTCCCAAGAGCAACTTGGACAACGGCGTGATTTTGTTAGCGGTAGAAGATTCTCCAGAGTATAATTACAAATTAGGGGCGAATTACCTGAAGGATAAGGTTTACAGTAAGGCTATAAAGTTTTTAAGCAAAGCGGCTAACGATGGAAATGTCGATGCTCAAAGTCTCTTAGGACGTTGCTATTACGATGGCAACGGTGTTGATGTAGACTATACTCAGGCGGTTGAGCTGTTAGAAAAGGCCTCTTCAGCCGATGATCCGCAAGCTCAGTATTATTTGGCTAAATGTTATGAAAATGGTCACGGTACATCTCAAGATTTCTCCGAAGCGGCTCGTCTCTATGAGGGAGCGGCCTTTAAGGGGGTGGCCGAGGCACAGAATTGTTTAGGACGCTATTATTACTTTGGTCGAGGTGTCGAGCGCGATTACTCTCAGGCAGCAACTTGGTTTTTGCGGGCATCCAATCAAAGATTGCCTAACGCTATGTACAATTTGGGGGTTTGTTACGATCTGGGTCATGGTGTGGAGAAGAATCCAGAAGAGGCCGTGCGTATGTATCTTCGAGCGGCCAATTTGAACGAGCCTAGTGCACAGTGCAATTTAGGAATGTGTTACAGTACAGGATCTGGAGTCGAGAAAGATCTCAATAAAGCCTTCATGTGGTATCAGCGAGCTGCCAATAACGGTAATGCTAAGGCTCAAAATAATTTGGGTGTCTGTTACAAAAATGGCGATGGAGTGCAGAGAAATCCTCGTGAGGCCACTAATCTGTTCGTTCAGGCGGCAGAAAAAGGTTTAGCTGGGGCTCAGTACAACGCTGGCTGGTCTTATTTAAATGCTTTTGGAGTAAACAAGGATTATAAAAAAGCCTTTGATTACTTCCATAAGGCCTCTTTGCAAGATTACCCTAAGGCTCAATTGCAATTGGGTAATCTTTATGAACAGGGGTTGGGAACTCAGGTTAATTACAGCGAGGCCGCTCACTGGTATAGCGTGGCCGCTCAACACGGTTTACCTTCAGCTAAATACCATCTAGGTTATTGTTACGCTAATGGTTTAGGAGTAGAATCTGACATAGATAGAGCAGTGGAACTTTACAGTGAAAGTGCAGAAAGTGGAGAACATGAAGCTCAAAGTGCGCTTGGTCTCTGTTACCGACGCGGCATTGGTGTGGTTCAAGATTACAATTTAGCTAGTAAATGGCTCTCTTTGGCCGCAGAACAGGGTAATACCGAGGCTCAAGCTTACATGGGTGTAGCTTACACGTTAGGTCAAGGTGTAGAGGTCGATCACGGTAAGGCTCATAAATTGTTCCGTCAAGCTGCTGATAAGGACAACGCTTTGGCTCAATATGCTTTGGGATGCCAGTTCTACGAGGGAGTAGGGACGCGCAAAAATTACAGTCAGTGTATAACTTACTGGACGGCGGTGGCCAATAAAGGGTATGCCGTAGCTCAAAATTGTTTAGGCTATTGTTATTATTATGGTCGAGCCAATGAACAAAATTACAGTAAGGCTGTAAAGTGGTGGCGCAGGGCCACAGGTCAGGACTTTGCCAATTCAGCTAACGCTTTAGGCACAATGTACTTTACTGGCAACATAGTAAATAGTAATCTGTTGAAAGCTAAGGAATTATTCCAAAAAGCTGCTGATGGCGGGGATGAGTGCGGAAGTGAAAATCTCCTCATTGCTGAGGAGGCTAATTCCGAAAATTATAAGAGTCTTGCCGACAAATTGAAGTTGCGCTTCGAGTATATAACGACCGAACAACTCAATGATTTTGTCAGTATTTATGAAAATAAACAAATGAAGAATAAGTCAGAGGATGGCGTTACAGAGGAGCTTTCTGTAGAGTAAATTATAAGTTGTAAAAAACTCCTTCCTCTTTTTTTTCTTTTTCTGTTGACATATTACTTTACTGTAGTGATAATGTCCGTAAAGTAGTAATAGGGCAGGTTGTAAGGTTTAGATGATTTCACAACAGATAAATAATTTTAATGTTCAGGCCATGGACGCTTCCAGAGTGTCTTTCACAGGGACTACCAATTCGGTCGTATCACTGTCTAATGTTGGGCAGGGGCTTTTGGGTGGTAATTCTGTCGGAGCTAGTGGGAGCAACAATGGCGGTGAGGTCGCTGAAGCTAATGTAGCGGGAACGGTTTCTAATGTTTTAGGCGGTGAAACTGAGGAGACTAAGGATAAAGATAAGACTTCCAACGTGGGCAATCAAAATCTCACAGATGGTGTAAACAGTGAACTTTTCGATCCTGAAAAGGCGGCTGGTCACCTGGTCTCTGGTGAAGCTAAACCTACCGAGTTGGCGGAGTATGCTGAAAAATGGGTCGGTCAGTTTACTGATTACGGAGCCAACGATGAGGCTTTGAGACAGTTTTCCAATTTGGGTATTACTCCCAACGATACTAATATGGCTAGCTTCGACAATTTCTATAAAGATTTTACAGGGGCTAATCCCAATTCTCCTATGGGTAATAACAGTATCGTTTTGCAAGCTGGTTATCAGAACGTCTTATCTATAAATTACAGCAATGGTACGGTTGCTTATCCTAATTTAACTGCTGGTTCTGCTAATTCTATGAAGAATGGTGCTAGTGCAGTAGCTAACGCCATCAGGCAATCTAATCAATACTCTTCCACTGCACGCAACAATATCACGACTGCTTATACGCAGACTATGGGCCAGGCTCAACAAGATCTCAACGATATTAACAGCACTTATTCACGGGTTTATTCTGATCATTCTTTAGCATATCAGAATTTTAATAATTTGTATCAGTATGATGCTACTACGCAATCAATTACAGATATAGATTATCAAGTTTCTGAGTTTGACTTCTCTCCATATATGGAACAATTAAATTCTGTAAATTCCATGGGATATTCTACTCAGGCTAGTGATTTGGAGAGTCTGTACACCAGTTACTCTCTGGCTAATAACAATTTGATCGGTTCCATGAGTAACTACGAACAGTCTGTGGCCATGTCGACTAATGATCTTATCAACAAATATAATGCTCAGGTTACCGATGGTATTATGTCTGGTGAAGAGATTCAGGCCGCTTACGATAAAGGATTTACTAATGGAGAAGTAGCCAGTAAGGTAGCTCGGTTTTTCGTATAGTTAAATAAATTAGTACGAAGATAAGCGCAGAACTAAAAATTTTTTCTGCGCTTTATTTTTCACTTATAGGCATCTATGTAAGCACTGCAAGCTCTATTTAGTAGTTCATTTTGGATCTGATCTTGGCTCATTTTTATACAATAGCAAAATTCCAGTTGGGGATCATCCACTAATCCTGCGTCTTTGGCGTCTTGACACTCTTTCATAATTTGTTTTACTACGGTTGTCTCTTCTTTACTTAGTTTTTTTAACGCTTTCTGTAGGAGTTCCATAGCGTTCTTTTTCTTTTCTTCGTTCATTATTCACCTCAATTAAATTTTCTCTACCCCCCCTTTTCTAGGCTACTGTTCATTTTGATTATTGTCAAGTTCTTCTCTTTCAAATTTTAGGCAACACATCAAACAACCACAAGCACCGTAACTTTTATTGGGCGTAAGGGATAATCCTTGAGAGCGAGCTACTTTACTAGTGACGGAGGAAAAATCACGCAACCAATTTTTACAACACAGTCCTCTTCCACATACTCCACAATCACCCAGGAGTATAGCTCGATCGCGTGGTCCTATTTGGTACAACTCGATCTTCATACTCAGTTTGCTACTGAGATCTTTCACCAATTGACGAAAATCGACACGACCAGGTGAATAAAAATTTATAATTATGTGAGTACCTTCTAAATTTATAGATACAGCTTGAATGCTCATATCTAAATTATAAAATTCTATCCTTTGTTTAATTAATTTTTTGGCTTCTTGAGCTTGTATCTCCCTTTGCTTGGCCTTTTTTACATCGTCTGCTTTAGCCAATTTTAAAATCATATTTTTTGTATTTTTATTGGGATTTGAAGTACTAATCTTTATTTTCGTCGGCGAGCTTTCAGCGAATATCGGTGGCAAATTGCTTATTCTGCCCAACTCTTTTCCACGTGATGTTTCTACGATAACAAGGGTATTGGGGGCGTATTCGTCTGTATTTTTGGGTGTTGCAAAATATATGGGCCTCTTAGTCATAGGCAAAATTACTTCATAATATTTATTCATTTTTTCTCAATCTCGATAAGCGGAAAGTGGATTTACGAGTTGAAAATATAATAGTTATCTCCTGCAAATTTAAAGATGAGGTGGGTATTTTCGTGAAAAAATATATCGCTTATGCGGCTATTGCTTTTGCTCTAGCTCTCTCTGCTCCCAGTATGGCTGAACCTACCCAAAATGGTGAGCATTTTAAGCCCGATGCGAATATCGCTCGTGAGAAGATTCCTGATATTTATAAATGGGATATATCTCCGCTGTTCAAAAGTGAAGCTGAATTTAATGAAGCCATAAAAAATGTCGCTTTAGGGATTGAAGAGATAAAAAAATATCAGGGTCAATTAAATGATCCTAAAAATCTCTATGAGTGTTTGCAAAAATATTTTGCTACGCGACTGATTGCAAATCGCGCTACTTTGTACACCAATTTATCTTTAACGACCGATCTGCGCAATGCTAAACTTCAGGCTCTCGACGATCAAGCTCAAGCGAGTATGCGCTCCTTTATGGCTAATACAGCCTTTATTCGTGACGAACTTTTGAAAGTGGATGGCGAAGTTATCGACCAGGCAGCTAAGAGTTATAAAGATATGCAGAGTTTCTTGCCCTGGATCGAGGAGGCCCGTCGGCGCAAGGATCATATCCTTTCTGCCCAGGAAGAGCACATATTGTCTTTGGCTGGCGACAATCAATTTGCCGAGATCGATCTCAATGAGATGCCCTCTGACTTTGAAAAGGCTTTCCAGGCTTTCTATTCTGAGATTAAGTTGCCGACGATTATCGATGAAAATGGTCAAGAGGTACAATTAAACTTTTCTAATTACGGCAAGTACCGCGCCTCTAAGGATCGCCGCGTGCGCCGCGACACAGTGACAAAATTCTTCAAGACGTTAAACGATTATCGCAATACATTTTCGGCTATGATGGCTGGCCAAGTCCACCTCTCTTCATTCTTAGCCCAATCGCGCGGTTATGATTCTGCCATTCAAGCCTATTTAGATCGCGACAATATTCCTGAATCTGTCTATGTAAATATTGTGAATAGCGTCAGAAATAATACCGCTCCCCTGCATAGATATATCAGATTGCGCAAAAAGTTGATGGGTTTGGAGGATATACACCTTTACGATCTTTACACACCTATGGTTCCCACTGTAGAGAGGGAGATCAATTATGAAGATGCTTGTAAGACCGTTATTAAAGCCTTACATCCGTTGGGTAAAGATTATATTCAAAGGATTAGCCAAGGTTTAGATCTCAAAAATAAGTGGGCCGATGTCTATCCTCATGCTGACAAAGAGAGCGGAGCCAGCTGTGCTAGTATATATGGCTGTCATCCATTTATTAAGCTAAATTATTTGGACAGTTTCAACGATATGTCTACTGTTGCTCACGAGTACGGCCACGCCATGCACAGTATGTTGAGTTACGCTAACCAACCTTATCCTAGTGCTAGTTACGTGCCTTTTGTGGCGGAAGTGGCCTCAACTTGCAATGAGAAGTTCTTGTCCGATTATCTGATCGCCAATGCTAAGAGCGACGAAGAGAAGTTGTATCTCATTAACGAGATGTTGGACGGTATCAGGGCGACTATTTATCGTCAGGCTCTCTTTGCCGACTTTGAGATGCAGATCCACGCTGCCAGTGAAAAGGGTGTCTCTCTCAATGCTGATTTCCTCAATAAAACTTACGCTGATCTGATCCGCCAATACTACGGGCCCGATTTTACTATTGACGAAAATGATGGTATTGAATGGGCTTACATACCTCATCTTTACTACAAGTTCTACGTCTTCAGTTACGCCGCTGGTATGTCTTCGGGTATTGCTATTTCAGAGAATGTGGCTAAGAATGGTCAACCTGCTCGCGATGCTTATCTCAAGATGCTTTCCAGTGGCAATTCTAAATCTCCCGTTGAGCTTTTGAAGATGGCGGGAGTAGACTTGACTAAACCTGACGCTATGAAGGCGGCCGCCGATCTTATGGATCACCTTTTAGATCAGATGGAAGAGATCTTAGCTAGGCAAAAATAATTCATATAGAGGAAAAAGTTAAAGTTCCGTGAAGCGGAGGCACGATTCAGACTGCGGCTGTAAGTGTCTCCCTTTTTTGGAACACTGACGGTTTTTTTTTAGTAGTTAATTATTTTGAAATTAGTTTTGTCGTTTTCGAAAGGAGCCTTCATTACGAGATGAGTAATGTGAACGCTACCAAAGCGATCATGGATGCCAACGAAGCTACTGCTGATGTCGCTTTTAGATGCAGTGAAGTCTGTGCTATTTATCCTATTACCCCCTCTTCTCCAATGGGTGAGTTTGCTGATCAGTGGAGTGCTGAAAAGCGTGTAAATTTGTGGGGTGCTATTCCTCACATTCAGGAGATGGAATCTGAAGGTGGAGCCGCTGGTGCTGTTCACGGTTCTTTGCAGAGTGGTGCTTTAACCTCAACTTTCACCGCCAGCCAAGGCTTATTGTTGATGATCCCCAATATGTATAAGATCGCTGGTGAGTTGACTAGCACCGTCTTCCATATTGCCGCTCGTTCCTTAGCCGCTCAGGGCCTTTCTATTTTTGGCGACCACGCTGACGTGATGGCTTGTCGTCAAACTGGTTTTGCTATGCTCTTCTCTAATTCCGTTCAGGAAGCTACAGATATGGCCTGCATAGCTCACGCCGCTACTTTAGAGAGTCGTGTACCCTTTATCCACGCTTTTGATGGTTTCCGTACTTCCCACGAAGTCAACACTATCGTGAAGATCCCCGATGAAGTGTTGCGTGAGATGATCTCTGATGATCTGGTACGTGAACACCGCAAACGCGCTCTCAACCCCAATCATCCTTTCATTCGCGGTACTGCTCAGAATGCAGACATTTACTTCCAGGGTCGTGAGGCTTCTAATCCTTACTATCAGAAGACCCCTGGCATCGTAGCCAAATTGATGAAGAAGTTTGCTGATCTTACAGGCCGCACTTACAACCTCTTCGAGTACCACGGTGCTCCCGATGCTACTGAAGTTGTAGTATTGATGGGTTCTGGTGTCTCTGTTGTACGCGGAACTTTGGATAAGTTGTTAGCTGAAGGTAAGAAGGTCGGTGTCGTCACTGCCCGTCTGTATCGTCCCTTCGATATCGACTCCTTCATTGAGGCTATTCCCGCTACCGTCAGAACTATCGGCGTTTTGGATCGCACCAAAGAGCCCGGCAGTGCTGGTGAGCCTTTATATCAAGATGTCGTTACCGCCATTATGCGCAATATGGAGAACGGCGAAGGCAAGTTTGCTAAGTTGCCTAGAGTTATTGGTGGACGTTACGGTCTCTCTTCCAAAGATTTCACTCCCGCTATGGTTTACGGTGTCTTTGAAGAGTTAGCTAAAGAGAAACCCATTCACGGTTTCACCGTCGGTATTAACGATGATGTCAACCACACTAGTATCGCTTACGATGCCAATTGGATCAGTGAGCCCGCTGGTACGGTCAGAGCTATGTTCTACGGTTTGGGTTCCGATGGTACGGTCGGTGCTAACAAGAACTCCATCAAGATTATCGGTGCTGATACTGACAACTACGCTCAAGGTTACTTCGTTTACGACTCTAAGAAGTCTGGCGGCTTGACCGTTTCCCACTTGCGTTTCGGTCCTAAGCCCATTGACGCTCCCTTCTTGATCCAGAGTGCCAGTTTCATCGCCTGCCACGTATTCGAGTATTTGCAGCGTTACGATGTTCTTAAGAACGCCGAAGAGGGCGGAGTCTTCTTGCTCAACAGTCCTTTCTCCAAGGAAGAAGTTTGGGATCAGATGCCATGTGAAGTGCAGAAAGAGATCCTCGACAAGAAGCTCAAGTTCTACGTTATCGATGCTTTAACAGTGGCTCGTGAAGCTGGTATGGGCAACCGTATCAACACGGTTATGCAGACCGCTTTCTTTGCTATCAGTGGTGTGTTGCCTCGTGAAGAAGCTATTGGTTACATTAAGGCTAGTATTAAGAAGAGTTATCTCAAGAAAGGCATGGCCGTCGTTGAAAAGAACTGGGCCGCCGTTGATAACAGTTTAGCCGCTCTCTATCAGGTTGAGACTGAAGGACTCAAGATTACGGGCCAACCTCGCAAGC
The DNA here is from genome assembly GCA_017444165.1 of bacterium. Taxonomy (GTDB): domain Bacteria; phylum Vulcanimicrobiota; class Xenobia; order Xenobiales; family Xenobiaceae; genus RGIG3641. The sequence continues at coordinate 27,872 of JAFSXH010000154.1, forward strand.
CTATCGTGTCTCCCGAAGCTCCTGAATTTGTTCAGAAAGTTACCGCCGTTATGTTGGCCGAGCGTGGCGACAGTCTGCCAGTCAGTGCCATTCCTGTTGATGGTACTTGGCCCTCTGGTACGACCCAGTGGGAGAAGCGCAATATCGCTTCCGAAGTACCTGTTTGGGATCCCGCTAAGTGCATTCAGTGCGGTAAGTGCATTTCCGTTTGCCCTCACGCGGCTATTCGCTCTCGTTTGGTCAGCAACGAAGATATTGCCAAAGCTCCCGAAGGCTTCAAGTATGCTGATGCTAAGGGCTTTGTCGGTTACAAGGAGCATAAGTTCACCATTCAGGTAGCTGTTGAAGATTGTACTGGTTGTACGCTCTGCACTGGTGTCTGCCCCGCTAAGGAGAAGGCTTTGACTATGGCTCCTCAGCGTCCTCAGCGTGAGACGGGCCGCGCCAATTGGAAGTTCTTCCTCGAGCTTCCTGAACTCGGTAAGGATCTCAAGCGCAACATGATCAAGAACGTTCAGTTGTTGCCTCCTACCTTCGAGTTCTCTGGTGCTTGTGCTGGTTGTGGTGAGACTCCTTATGTGAAGATGGTCAGCCAGCTCTTCGGTGACAGGGCTATGATTGCCAACGCCACTGGTTGTTCTTCCATCTATGGTGGTAACTTGCCGACGACTCCTTGGGCTGTCAACAAAGAAGGTCGCGGTCCCGCTTGGGCCAACTCCCTCTTCGAGGATAACGCTCAGTTCGGTTTAGGTATGCGTGTAGCTATCGATCAGAAGGAAGAGTACGCTCGCCAGTTGCTCGAGAAAGCTAAGGATCAGCTCGATCCCGAAGTTTACGAAGGCTTGATGAGTAAAGAGCCAGCCACTCCAGAGAATATCGCTAAGAAACGCGCTCTCTTGGAGAAGTTGGCTGAGAAGGTCAAGAGCTGTGACTGCGAGTGCGCCAAAGAGATGGCCTCCGTCATGGACGCTTTGATTCCTCGCTCAGTGTGGATCATCGGCGGTGATGGTTGGGCTTATGACATCGGTTACGGCGGATTAGACCACGTTTTGGCTCAGGGCAAGAACGTCAACGTTTTGGTTCTCGACACTGAGGTTTACTCCAATACTGGTGGTCAGGCTTCCAAGGCTACTCCTTTGGGTGCTGTGGCTCGCTTTGCCGTTGCTGGTAAGAGCTTGCCCAAGAAGGATCTGGGTATGATCGCTATGTCTTATGGCAATATTTACGTAGCTCAGATCGCTTTAGGTGCTAACGATGCTCAGGCTCTCAAGGCTATTGAAGAGGCCGAGTCTTACGATGGACCTTCCTTGATTATTGCTTACGCTCACTGTATTAACCACGGTATCAATATGGCCGAAGGTTTACAGCATCAGAAGCACGCTGTTGAGTGCGGTCAGTGGCCTTTGTACCGCTTCGATCCCAGACTCAAAGCTCAGGGTAAGAGTTGCTTACAGGTCGACTATAAGGGGCCTGATGCTGAGAAGAAGCCCGTGGCTGAGTATTTAGCCAGTGAGAACCGCTTCCGTCAGTTGCAGAAGCTCAATCCCGAAGCTGCTGAGTACTTCACTAAAGAAGCTCAGAGGATCGCTAAAGAGCGTTATGAAAAATATGTGTATATGGCTAACTTGAAGCCCACTGAGGAATAGAGTTTAGTTAATTAAATAAGGCCCCGTTGTTGTGACAACAGCGGGGCTTTTTTTTGTCTTGTGTGTTGTGGCAGAACAGGCTTACAACATTACTCTTTTATAAAACTCTCCAAAGTTTCAAAGAGTGCTTCTGGTTGCACAGGCTTTGAAAGGTGAGCGTTGAGTCCAGCTTGCAAACTGCGTTGTACATCCTCATCGAAAGCGTTGGCAGTCAGGGCGATAATAGGAATATCTTGAGCATCGGCTCTATCCATGGCACGAATGGTGCGAGTGGCCTCTAAACCGTCCATTTCAGGCATGCGCATATCCATTAAAATGGCATCGTAATAGTGTTCGGGGTGATTGGCAAACTTGTCAACGGCAATTTTGCCATTCTCGGCCAAATCTACCTCCATTTGACGCATTTGCAGAACCATAATCATTATTTCTGCGTTCACTTGCATGTCTTCCGCTAAAAGGATCTTGCGCCCTTTAAGATCTGCTTTGTTCTCTTTTTGTTTAGCAAATAACTTTTTGCGTTGGGAGGCGGATTTAAATTCCTCCAATACAGATACAGCAAAGAGCGGTTTGGCAATAAAACTATCCACTCCAGCTTGTACGGCTTGATCCAGTATATCATCCCATTTATAAGCAGTCAGGATAATTATAGCCGATTCATCCCCAACAATAGCTCTTATTTGGCGTGTCGTCTCTACTCCATCCATATTTGGCATTTGCCAATCCACGAGAATAAGATTGTATGGTTCTCTGCGGGCGTGGCGCAATTTAGTCATTTCTATAGCTTCTTGTCCAGAGGTGGCAATTTCCGCAGCTATTCCAGCTTTTTCTAAGACCAGCTTGGCGTGTTCACAATCTATAGGATCGTCATCCACTACAAGAACTACCATTTCGTTAGGGTGGATCTCTGTGGAATTATCCAATGAATCGTCTCGTGTGGCATTGGCTAAGGTTACAGTTACTGAGAAAGTGGAACCTTTACCCTTGACACTTTTTACTTGAATATTGCCGTTCATAAGTTCAACTATATTTTTAGTTATAGCCATACCTAGACCAGAACTGCCATATTTGTTTGTAGTGGAGGAATCTTCTTGACTGAAGGCGTCAAAAATATAGGGTATAAAGTCTTCACTCATACCGATGCCTGTGTCGGAGATAGTGAATTGCAGAGTAGATTGTCCATCGTATTTAGCTTTACGTTCAACTTGTAATTCTACTTTGCCACCTGTAGAAGAGAATTTAACAGCATTGCTGAGGATGTTTATTAATACTTGGCGCAGTTTCATATTGTCGCCTATGTAATAATCATCGACCTCTCCGTTTATATGACACTGGTAATCTAAGCCTTTATCATTACATTGACTACTGAATATTGTGTTAATCGTCTGTAAGAGGTTGGAGAAAGAGAATTCCTCTTTGCGCAATATCAGACGGCCAGATTCGATACGAGCCATATCTAAAATATCGTTAATTAAATTGAGTAGGTGTTCAGCTGAAGTGCCTATCTTCTCTAAATATTCCTTTGTTTTGGGAGGAGTTTCGGGATCGTTAAGAGCGATATTGTCCAGGCCTATAATGGCATTCATTGGAGTGCGAATTTCGTGGCTCATGTTAGACAAGAAAGCTGTCTTAGCCTTATTAGCCTCTTTAACCACTTTTAGAGCTTCACCGAGTACTTGACTCTGAGCCATAGCTTTGCGTGTTTCGGCATCTGTGTCGGCAAAACAGGCTCCTACGCTGTGGACGATGTGATCGTCGCGATCTTCAGGATGGCGCACGCCAGCAAAACGGACAGTTTCATAGTACTCTTTACCATGACGAAAAACAGTATAAGTGTAAGATATTATGCGCGTATTCTTCAGATTTTTACGCACAGTATCGGGATGAACAAAACGCAAAAATTCTTCACGATAAGGTTCTGTTACATACGTATTGGCATAAGCAGTTACTGATTCTAGATACTTAAAACGTTTACCAATCTTTAATCCTTTATTGTCCAGATCGCCGTGCTCTTGGTAACAGATACCCTCATCTTTGTCTAACTCTACGTAGTAAACGCTCCAGTAATCCGAAGATAGAGCGGTAATCATCTTGTTTTGTTGATCTCTGCGTTGTTCTTCTCTCAATAATTTTTCTTGTAAGGCGAGACGCTGTTCAAGCTCTATCTGTTTTATGCGGTTTGCTGTTTCAGTAGTCTCCTTTTCGAGGAGGAGATGATTATTTTTCTTGATCTGAGTTATGATGAAGAAAAATAATACTAACATAACCGCAATCGTCAAAATTGATTGAATTATGCTTTTATGTATAATGTCAACGTATACTGAACTTACCCGGTCACTAATTACACTTTCACGAATTAAGTAAGTTAATTGCCAGTCTGTGCCATTGACGGGTATGTATGCTAAAGTTTCTCTGATATTATTGTAAGTAAATGAGACTACGCCGCGTTTTCCATGCTGAAACTCTCGTATAAAATTTTCATAAGAATAAGGAGCTTCAAATTGAGCATTTTTCATGGCTAACAAAAGATTATCTTCTTCAGCTAGTCCACCTAAAACGGCATTAGTCAGAGCTGTACCATTCTGTGCATAGATATTACAAAATGTGGCTTCCGCATCGTTAGTTGTTATAGAGACTACCGATAACATCTCTTCCATATCGATCTGTATGAAGCAGACACAGAAACTTTTTTCATTAAATTTAACGTCTACTGGTAAAGCGATGATAACTTTTTTATTGGCACTTCCCAAATTGAGGATGTAAATCTGTGGTGTGGATAATTTTTTATAATCAATATTGAAATCGTTGGTGTATTTTTTTATCTCTTCAGAAGTATAGACAAGTCCTTCTGTATCGACGAAAGCAAATTTCTCGAGGCCATAGGTATATTTCATTCTGGATTGATAATCTTTTAGATGTGACTCATCATTCAAAATATGATCTTTTATGAGAGTGATGGCCGTTTGGGCTTCGCGAATGCGTCTCTGAAAATAGGTCTCAACAACCTTTTCTCGCCGTCCAGCTAGCTCACTCAAATAGAGGAGACTTACTGCACGCACTGCTTTTTCTGTATTTTTCTTTGCGCTGTGCCCCATCCAAATTGTTTCAGCTACCAGTATAATAGCTAGAATTATACAGCACACAATAGTTATTGTAGCTATATGGTTCTTCTCAACGGCCTTCACTATAGCTTGCCTCCTACCAATCCCTTTAATTACGCTTCGTTATCTTATTATTATTACCTAGAAAGGGTGTTTAAATCGATGTCACAAACTTTACTTCGAATTCTTGGGGCTAATGGCCAGGTGAATATTTGGAGAAGAGAAACAATAAAGACGTGTTAGGATTAGAAGGCAAAAGTGGATACGATGGCAGTAGAGATGCTGAACTCTTAGAGCGTTTTCAATCTGGCGATCAGAGTGCTTTTGAAGAGTTGATGTCTCTTTACTATAAGTCAGTTCTTAATTTAATTTACAGATTTAAGGGCTGTTCAGCCAGAGAAGCGGAGGATACCGCTCAGGAGGTATTTTTGCGGCTCTATAGAGCTTTACCGCGCTTTGAGTTGAGAGCCAAATTATTCACCTATATTTATAAAGTAACTATGAACCAGTGTTTTAAGGAGAGAAAACATAGAGCCAAAGATATACCTGTGAAGTTGAGCATAGATGAACCTTTGGAGAATGCCTCTGATAGTCCCATAAGACGCGACATTGTTGATCCTGGTGATCTGCCCTTGCAGTCTGTAGAGTATGGTGAAACGTATGCGGAGGTTGTCAAGGCTTTACAAAAGATCGATGCAGAGATGCGTGCTCCTTTGATCCTCAACCGTTTCTATGATATGACCTATGAGGAGATAGCTGAAGTGATGGAGCTTACACCTGCGGCTGTGCGTTCCCGCGTTCATAGGGCCAGGCAAAATATACTGAAGCACTTGAGAAAGGCGTTCGGTGGAAAGGAGTTTTAGATTATGACTGTAGAGTCAAATTGCGAAAAAATTCAAGAACTTTTATTAGATTATGATGAAGGTTTTTTAGAAGGAGAGAGCCGTCAAGAAGTAGCTTCCCATTTAGAGACGTGTCAAAATTGTGCCAATTATTACCGAGAATTAAAAGATTCGTGGCAAAATTTAGCAAAAATAAAACTTCCAGAGATCGACCCCGTTCCTGATTATAAAGAGCGTTTTTGGAGAAAGACTGAAGAAGAGGGGGCAAGAGTTACTTCTAAAAAACACAATTTGTTTCCGCTCTTTTTGGCGTTGGCCGCTTCTTTGGCCTGTGTCTTCGGGTTGGCCGTTATGTATATCTTTGCCAATCCAGATATGCCTAGTGGATCTTCGGCAGGTGTAGCTTTAGAAGACAAGGTTGTACCAGTAAATGAAATTAGCGAGGATGCTGGAGATTATTACCAGGGGGATTTTGTCTACGCTGAATATACAGAACCAATGGATGATGATCTTTTATCTCAAGATCTTTTAGATTCGGCTATGAGGGAAATTTATTTTTAGGCTAGGAGGCGTAACTTTGCGTAAATACTTATCTTTTTTAGTAATAGGTGCGTTGCTTTTGAGCATAAATTTTATAGCTCTAGCAGATAACGGAGAAGAATTTTTTAACACTCCTGAAGCCAAAGCTGTAAGGGCGAAGTACCAAAATAAATTAGGTGCATTGCGCAATGAAATAAATGATGTCCGTTTAAATGTGTCCAAAGAGTTAGCTTCCCCTCATCCTGATAAAGCTAAAGTAAAAAAGGCTGTCAAAAAGATCTCTGACTTACGCTGTGAACAACAACTTCTTCTAACCGATCAACTTTTTGAATTGAGGGAGACTATTCCTGAAGAGAAGAGAGCTGAGTTTATGCGTCCTATTGTGGAACACTATTCGCGTGAACAGCGTGGAAAGCATGATAAATTTATGCTCAAGGGTCGTGAGAATAAGAACAAATAAACATTGAATTATCCTCGTCAGTCTGTTGTGTTGAGCAGTTAGTATTTTTTTTGTTACTAACTGCCCTGTGCAGACAAAACAGCCTTACATACCGATAATAAAATTCTCGTTACTAAAAGTTTGTGTGTCTTCAGTTTTAGAAGGCACTACCTCTTGAAGCTCGACTTTGTTGAGTACCTCAACAGTGGAGACAACCTCATCTTCAACGCTGATAACCGTTTTGGTGTTGACGCGCGATGACACCATGCGTCCCGCTTCATAGGCGAATACAGTTGTTCCTGAGGCTGTCAATGTTTGGAATATCTTTTGTCCCTGCTCTTCTAATAACAGTGTTTTTGTTTCTGGAGCGGTAACTTCAATTACAGCCACGTTACAGCCCTGTTCGTAGGCTAATCTCGTTAGTGTGTAGGTGTAGTCGAGGACTAATTGTTTGGTCTGGTTGTCCCCTATGGGAATGTCTATGGCATTCTTCTCTTGCCAACTGTCACCGATTTTTAAACGTCTGTGGGGGAAGGTCGGCTGTTTGGTATCAGATGGCAAACTGGTGTGGAGTATGTTGCCGTCTCTATTCATCGTCATGGTTATGGTCTGACCGATCACGGGCAACTCTTGGTGTTGTCCATCTCTAGCTACAAAACCAGAAGAGAAGTACATCTCGATATCCATCTGCTCATCTTTAACATTGGTAGCCCTTTGGTCCATGAGCATTTCAACATAACTTTCAGTATCCTGAGGCCCATCATCAGTAACTGTGTTTTGTTTGGTAGTAATGATGGTCTTGTACTTTAAAACTTCGCCAGGGACCATCTTGTACTCTAAAGTGATGCTGTCGCTATTTAATAACATTTGCCTAAACTCTCTTTCAATATAATTGGTAATCAGAAGGGGAATTTTCCGTGCTAGGTATATCTTCCCTCTCTATTAATTTCTTGTAGATTTTGAAAAATGTATCTACGCGCTCTGAAGATTTTGCATACTCCTTGGCCTGACTTCTCAATTTTTTAGCCAGTTGAGGATCCTGATGTTCTTGAGCGTAACGACTGGCTTCATCCAAATTTTGCAATTGTTGGCAAAGTTTCTTGACCCTCTTAATGCGCTGATCTGAACTAGGATGAGTACTGAACCAAGTTATGGCTGTTCCCTTACCCGTCTGTCTTTGATATATTTCTAACTTTTCTAGGGTATTGCTAAAGTCCAGAGGGGAGTAGTCGGCCGCCATACTCAAATATACTGCGTATTCATCGGCCTCGTATTCTTGTTCACGTGAAAAACCTTTGTTAATTAAATTAATAGCCTGGCGCGATCCAAAATAGCCCCAATAATTTTTATAACTATATCTCAGGGTCGCTCCCAAGATGTCGCCAATGGTGTTGCGTGTGCCGCTTTTTTGGCTGTGATTGAGAATAATGTGAGCGAATTCGTGGGAGAGAACGGCGGCAAGTTCATCTTCAGTTTCCAGAAGATTGAGGAGGCCCGAGGTGATAAATATAGGACCTGTACGTACAGACAAGGCTTGAGCTTCATCTGAATCGAGCAGAATAAAACTGCAATAGTTAGGAGCGTAACCATTAGCTTTTAAAATATTAGCTCCAACTCTTTGCACTTTTTTTATATTTTCTTCATCCTGACTTATGCGATAACGCTGTTGGATAGCCTGAGTTGCTTGTTCGGAAATTTTGCGCTCGTAATCATTTCCACTTAGATAAGCACTGTCTTGAGGAAAACACAGTGTACATGATTCATATCCATCTCTTTGAGCTGCTTTAGCACTGGGGTAATGTTTTATGGTGTCGTTGCGTTTTAAATGATTCGCTCCAGGACGATGGTACTTTTTACTCTCAGTGTTGACTACCACGGGATCAGAATTAAAAGCGCGGGGAGATTTAGCTAGATCGCAGAGCAATTTCAGACTCTCTTTTTCTCCAACTGGTGCTTTCAATTCTCTGTTCTCTAAAAGTTTAAAATCATACAATTGGCCAATTAAATATTTCTTATCTCTTTTTGTCACTAATATTCGCTGAGGTTGAAATACTTTCGAAGCTAATCTCGATTCTGCAAATATGGACAAATTATCGATAAGGAATGCCTTCTCTTCTAGGCTTAAGGCATTTTGATAAGGTTGTTTGAATACATCTTTATAATCACTGTCAGAATCAATTACAGATAGTGTTATATCTTGTGGGGGCTGTGTGGGGATCTCTTGCTGAGGAACAGCGGTTGTTTCTACGGGGATGGAATCCTTAACATCTCCAGGCAGATCTTCAGGCAATTGAAGTTCTGCTCTGACGGTGGAGGATAATAAGAGGATTATAGACACAAAAAATATACTTTGTTTAAACATAACTTGTATTCTAAAAAGTTACTAGCATAAGTCAAATTTTAATAAGCAAGATTTTATAAAATAGCAGAGAAAAAAGAATGGGTTTTGTTGACATGTATGAGTTAGATGAATTGATAAAAAGTGCCTTAGAGGGGCAGAGGGATGCTCAGATTAGGGTAATCGAATTGTTGAAAAGTGAAGATCCCGATTGTACAAAAGAGATCTTAACTCTCTTTCGTGAAGGGAATAAAGAGGCTGCTGAAATCATTGTGCGCACTTTTTACCCTTACGCTGAAAATCTTTTGGTTATGTTGGAAAAGAAGAACCTTCACCACAAGATCTACTCTTATAATGGTGTCGCCCCTTCGCTGACTACTAATGGCAGTAACAGGGTTAATTTTCTCAACAATTTTTTTCTCAGATTTGTCTCTGGTGCTGCGAATTTAAATCTCGATGAAGGTATAAAGATTTATATCTTTCGTTCACTGATGAGTAATTATGACGATAAGAGTCGCAGTAATGCAGCTTTTAGTATTCCTAAAGAAGTTGAAAAACCGAGATTAACAGGCATATCTTTGGCTACAAAAGGACCAGTTAAAGAAGGACGTATTAAAGAGGAGAAGACTAGAGATTTATCTAGACCAGGCAGTGGTCTTTCTAGGTATGGTGGGGTGACTTCTTCTGTTGCGAGAGCTAAGGTTACTCCCAATACCAACGAGAGAGATAATAAAGATGTTAAAATGGTAACTAGTAAGAGGGTGCGCAGTGTCGTCAGTGCGCTCTCCGATCTGGCCCAAAAAGATCTTTACGCTTATCGTGTGTTGTCCTTGCGTTATTTTGTCGGTCGTACTTTCTCTCAACTTTGTAATGATTTTGGTGTAGAACATTCTTCCGAGATTGGTTTAAAATTGTTAGATGGTCTACTTTTCATAGATAAAAATTCTGTTTAACTCAGAGGACGGGATGAATCATATGATTGTTAGGACTAAGGTTAAAGCTCCCGATTGTTGTAGCAATGATTATATCAGAGCTATGTTGGTTCCTTATGCTGAGAGGACTTTGTCTAGAGCCAATAGAGCTGAAGTTGATGAACACTTACAAGAGTGTCCTTACTGTAAAGAAGATGTTAAGCGCATTTTGGGTGTGCTTTACCCTTTGGCAGAAATATCTAAAGAAAAGTCCAAACCTGTGTTTGAGGATCATCCTTCTCACAGTGATCTCTATCTGTATATTATTAATCCTGAACAGCTCAGTGAAGATAATAGGCGTGATGTTTATCTGCACTCGTTATTGTGCGCCGCCTGTCGTGAAGAGTTAGGTTTTATAAAACAGATAGATAAAGATTTTCTCAATTTACCTCCTGCTGATAGTGTGGCTTGGACTTTACCCAAAGAGTTGAATAAAGCTATCTATCCTCCAGTTGCCTCTCATGTTTCTGATCTTGAGGAAACTTCAGTTGAAGAGACTGAGGGAGAAGTTTATTGGTTGGATCGTTTACTTGCTTTGTTACAAAAGATAAATTTGCGTTTGGGGATCATTGTGGGAGTTTCTCTTTTAATTGTCTTTTGTGGCTTGTATTTTGTAATGTGCAATTCTGACAATTCCGATGAAGTTGAAAAGGGAGAATTGCCAGTTAATAGTCCGCTCAATTATACTGCTGATGATAAGGATTGGTCTAAATTAAAACTTGATAATATTAATTTGGAAAAGGCAAAGACAACTTTAGATAGAGCTAAGATAATTTCACGTGTCTCTGGCAATACTTTGGTAGTTAAACATGCTGATTACAACAAGGCTTCGCGGATAATTGAAAAGCTCGTCGCTACAGAGAGAACTCGTGCCAAAGAGATAGTCGTTGTCAAAGATGAAGCTGACAAACTGCCTAGCGGTACTGAAAACAATGAGGTTGCGCATAGTGAAGTGGAGGAACTTGAGACAGAAACTGTTGCAAAGACAGAAGAGCAAGTGGAAGTTTTCAGTGCAGAAAAGTCTAATGGTTATCAATCAGAGCCAGAAACTAAAAAAGTTGAGGAAGAGAATTCTATATTAAAACCTGTCTATAGGGCTAAACCTGTTAAAGCTAGACCTAAAGCTAAAGCTGTAGCAGTGAATGCTAAATCTAATGTCTCTCCTGCACCGAAGGTTGAAGCTAGAAAGACTGATCATATTACAAGTAGTGTAAAAGAACAAACAACAAAAGAGAAGAGAGAAGAATCTATTGTTGTGGAGACACCAGCAGTGGAGAGCGTAGTTACTTCCAATAATCCCGAGGGAGTACCAGTACCTGTATCTGTTCCTACGGTTGTGACTGATTCGAGTGTTGCCTCTAAGGTACAACCTGAACCAGAGGTCATCCATCTCAATGAAGATGTTAATGTTCAATCAGAGCGCAAGCCAGTTATAAATGCTGATGAACATGTAGAAATTAACACTGCGCCAACAAAGGCTCCTCAAGAATTTACTACTGGTGGTAATAAGTACGATTCTTCCGATAATATTATCAATAAAGAGATAATAGAGTGATCGCAAAAATAGAAGATCTGCAAGCTAGTTCAGATCATTTGAATATCGAATCTCCTTTTTCTTTAGATCTCCATTTGGGTGATGTTGTCACAATACTTTCTCAAGATACTTTAAGCGTCAATGATTTTATGACTGTTTTAAGGGGGCGGGGAGTTAATTTCTCTGGAAAAATTGAGATAAAAGGCCACGATATAAGCGAAAAAGATACATATCTATATTACAATTGGGTTCCTACTGTGTCAGAAGACAATTTAATTAGTTTGACCGTTGAGCAATATCTAAATTTTTCTGCGGAACTTTACGGTATAGATCTCCATTATCGTCCTTATTTGATTAATGAAAGTTTAATTTTAACTAATACTCAAGAGTACAGAGATTCTGTCATAGGTGCGGTTAAGGATGTTTTTATTCTAAAAAAGATAGAATTAGCCAGGGCTTTGGTTTCCAATCCTTACGTTATATTTATAGAAGATCTCTTTCAGGGAGCCTATGAAGATAAACGCAAGTCTGATATTGTGCAGATTTTGCAGAATATTCGCAATACTGGGTGTAGCTTGGTAGTTGGAGTTGATAGTTTAGAATTTATCAAAAATATTACTAGTAAGATTATTTTTTTTGTGGATAACAATATCTTTCTCTCTGGTGAATTTAAAGATCTTCAACAGGAGTTAGATAAATACAAATTAGTGCAAATCCAGCTTTTAGAAGATAGTCTGAATAATATGTTAGACATTTTAGAAGCTAAAGATAATATTTGGGAGATTTGGCAGCACGAGGATGATCCTGGTGTTTTGAAATTCATTTTTAGGGGAGAAGATAAGGATTTGACAGATCTTTTACAAGAAGCTGTCAATAAAAAATGTGGCATTGTTTCTTGTTACAGTTTGGATAAGTTCTGGGGGCGTTATTGAAAATGTTCTAAAGAGAAGGAGAAGCAGGGATCCCGTGGAAGCCCGTGGAGTTCTAAGTGTAGTGATTTTAGTTGTACACGTAATGTTGGAAAGTGTGCAGTTGAGTTCACTTCGGGGGCTATTGTAGGTCCCAACCATTTTAGATGGCCCTTGAGGGTCGAGAAAGCGAGTGGAGTAGGCTAAATGAATAAGTTCTCAGCCAAACTCTTCCTGCTGGCTACTTTGTCGCTAGGTTGCCTGGCGGTAGGTACGCCAGCTATGGCGGAAAAAACTGTAAATGTGAATACTGACAATGGCCCTTATGTTTACAGTGTCTATCAGTATCCTTCATACAATACGAGCTTCTTCTTCTATCAGAATAGCTACGTAGAGTTTGATGTTAAGAATGGTAAGTTCTGGATGATTGAGGCTCCTAAGTTCAACCTCAGCAATGACCGCACCAGTAGCAGGCCCAATTTGTGGAACTTTGGTGGTAATCCTTATCACAGCGTAGATGATTTCACCGTCACCTTCTATTCTCCAGAAGGCAAGGTTATTGGTTCTAGGAGCAATGCTAAGTCTGGTGACACGTATAGTTTCCCACGTTGTGGTGAAAATTATGACAAGGTTCGTGTTCGCATTGAGTCCAGAGCTGATCGTAACATCGATGCCAAGTTTATCATTTGGGAAGCTGTGAATCCAGTTATGGCCAAACCCTTGGAGAAGTAATTCTTTCGCTTTTTTTCTTCTTTGATTTTAGCGGGTTGAGCTAGTTTGTTGGCTAGTGAACCCGTTTTTTTTATTGTTTGCTAAGTTAATTCTAACGTAATTAAAATATTTATTATGTATAATACGAGCAGATTTTTTCTGAATGGGGTTTTATTTATGTCTGCTCAGACTTATGAATTTCAAGCTCAAGCAAAACAATTATTGAACTTAGTTATCAATTCTATTTACTCTAACAAAGAGATCTTTTTGCGTGAATTGCTCTCTAACGCTTCAGATGCTTTGGACAAGTTGCGGTTAGCTTCGGTACAAGATTCTGAACTTAATGTTGATACTTCTGATCTTCATATTGAAATTGAACGTGATGAGAAAGAGCGCGTTTTGAAGGTAATCGACAATGGTATCGGTATGAATTCTGAAGAGTTACAGGGATTGATCGGTACTATTGCTCGCTCTGGGACGGCGGAGTTCTTGGCTAAGGCTAGTGAGAGTAAGACGGCTACTTCAGAACTTATTGGTCAGTTTGGTGTCGGTTTCTATTCTGTCTTTATGGTAGCTAAGAAGGCCGTAATTGAAACACGTAAAGCTGGTGAAGAGGAAGGGTATCGTTGGGAATCTACTGGTGACGGCACTTACTCTATTGAAGAGGCGGGTAGTTTGCCACAGGGTACAGCGATCACTCTTTACTTGAAGGATGTCGATGAAGAGAATGAGGTCGCCGATTACACTCAAGAATGGACTATTCGCGATCTCGTCAAGAGGTATTCCGATTTTATCTCTTATCCGATCAGGATGTTGGTTACTAAACATGAAGAGATCCCCGCTGATAAAGAGGGTGAAGAACCTCAACATGTGGACAAAGAGGTTATGGAAACTATCAACTCTATGAAAGCTCTGTGGGCTCGTTCAGAGAGTGAGGTAGATAAGAAGGAATATAACGAATTTTATCGCCGCATATCTTATGATTGGCAAGATCCTCTTAAGACTATCGTTTACAAAGGAGAGGGAACCTTTGAATTTCAGTCGATCCTTTTCATACCCGCTAAAGCTCCTTTCGATCTTTACATGCCTGAACGGCACAAGAGCGGCATTCAACTTTACGTCAAGCGTGTCTTTATTATGGATGATTGTGAGGATCTCGTTCCGCCCTATCTTCGTTTCTTGCGCGGCGTAGTCGATGCTAGTGATCTCTCTTTGAATATCTCCCGTGAGATTTTGCAGAAGAATCGACAGATTCACGCCATAAATAAGGGTATAGTGCGCAAAGTTTTAGATACTTTGAAGAGCATGCTCAAAGATGAACCTGAAGAGTATCGCAAATTCTGGAACGAGTTCGGCAGAGTTATTAAAGAGGGACTTTACAACGATCCCGCCCAAAAGGATAGAATATTAGATATACTCTTGGTGAATTCTACCCACTCCAGCGATTTGACAACCCTTGAGGATTATATTTCTCGCATGCCAGAAGGGCAGAAGGATATTTACTACATCGTTGGTGAGAATAGGGCCGTTTTAGAAAAAGCTCCGCAGATGGAGATGTTCCGCGCTAAAGGTATTGAGGTCTTAATTTTGAGCGATCCTATAGATAGTATATGGGTTGAGACTGTCTCTGAGTATAAAGATAAGAAGTTTAAGTCTGTATTGCGCGGAGAGATCGATCTTGGTGATGAAGCTGAAAAGAAAGCTAAGGAAGAGAAACTCTCTGAACAGAAGAAGGATTTGGCCGATCTTTTAACTTCTATGACCGATAATTTGAAAGACAGAGTGAAGGAGGTTCGCCTCTCCAGCAGGTTGACAGATTCACCCGCCTGTTTGGTCTCTGACGAGAATGATCCTAGTCCATCAGTGGAGAGAATCATGAAGGCTATGGGGCAAGATATGCCTTCCATTAAGAGGATCTTGGAACTTAACCCTGAGCATCCCATCATTAAGCGCATGCACGAGCTTTTCAAAGAAGAGAGTAGGCGCGAGGAGGTACAAGATGTGGCTTCTCTGCTTTACGATCAAGCTGTGTTAGCTGAAGGTGGAGAGATAACCGATCCCAATAGCTTCGCGGATAGGTTGAGCAAGGTTTTGATTAAGGCCTTAGGTTAAGGGCTTGCAGGTTGTGAGGCTGTGTAGAAAGTTTTGTTGTTTTACTCTACACAGTCTCATCTGCCAATACTAAGGACAGTACCACTTAGTTCCGTTCTTTTGTTTGAAAGAGGAGGGGAGGAGGGGAGTTGAAAGAAAAAACGCCCCCTGCATATATCTAGAGGAGCTTCCTTTCAATGTTTTGTGTCAAGTGCGGTTTTGCTAATAAAGATGAAGATAGGATCTGTCAAAAGTGTGGAGCTACTCTACCCCGTTTTATTTCTGAAACAAAAGAAGAACCTAAAGAGGTCGTCAATATAAACGAGCGTTTGCAGTTGTTTGAAGATGCAGTGAGCAAGTTGAAGGGCGGGCAACTCACTATAGATGGTTTTGCAGAATTTTTAGACAAAATCTCTGCAGTTTTAGCTGAAAAGGAAGCTGGCATACGCTCTATCGAGATCCCTGAGGAAGCTATAGATGATTTTAAAGAAGAATTAGATACTGGCTTTGAAGGGATTGCACTTTACAACAGTGGTATAGCTAGCATGTATGCTTATATAGAAGATTTAGATGAGACTCTTTTGGATGAGGGACTAGATAAGGTTCGTTTGGGCAACGAGCGCATCAATGAGGCTATGCGCATAAATAGGGAAAACAGAGAAAAGCTTGAGGGTAACGAGCGCAATATGCTCTAGCTCGTCCCCTCAGTGTAATCAAATTTAAGGATTTACGAAACCTTGCATCTGGTTAAACATACTGTCATCTAAACCGCAATTCATCTGTACAGCTTTGATATTGCGGATCTTTTTGTGAACATCATTTTCAAAGATATCTATCTGGCAAGGGAAGTAACGTCCATCGGGAAGCTTTTGTATGTTGCTGTATTGGGCTCTGACTAAGATCTTCTCTTTGTCACTGATTCTGGTGAGATCGAGGCGCAGAGGAACATTTCGTTTCGTGTCTATGTAGACACTCTTGGTGTCGTTCTCGTCTTGAGGATTCTCGATGAGGATCTCTATTGTTTCAACATCATTTATAACTTTTTTGCCTTTAATCGAGTACTTTTTACTGGCGTCGATAGAATATTTTTGAATACCAAAAGGCAGATTTAATGTGCCACTCGGTTGATCTAGGGCCTTTTTGACGGGATATTGTCCCATGCTTATGTAGTGCCAGACATTGATTCCATCGCGAATTATAATAGCTTCCTTCTTGTCCATAGGTCCGCCTGGATCGTTGATTATAGCATCTATGCGCAATTTGTTGGGATATTTGTAGTAAACCTTATCATTGGAAAGAAGTTGAAATGCGTTGCTCTCTGTTGAAAAATCATGACATTCAATTTCAGCTATTAAATCGCGTATGGGCATAACTCCAGCAGGTGCGTATAATTGCTCAATGAGTTGACGCGCCTTTAAATTAGCTTCTTCTGATCTTCTGTCAGCTAGAGCGATATTCATATTTATAAAATAGCAAACAGTAACAATTAGCAAAACAGATATTAAAGATCTTTTCACTTAATTTTTACCTCCATTATTGTTTTTTATCCATAAATACAAACACCCATCGTCTATAGACAATGGGAGTTCGTCTACAAGAATTTGTTTCTCAAAAATTAACTAACGTCCACCACCAGTGAGGTACATATGCCAGCCTTTGAAGCAACGATCCTGAGATTGAGCGCGATACTGCATAGACTGTTGCATCATCTCGAGACAAGTAGATTGAGTATCCATCATAAGCTGGAACATTTTAGTCATAGTCTCTTGACGCTTAGCTATGATATTCTGCATGGCCTCATCCCAGGCATTTCTTATGGCTTCATTTTGCTGATATTCCTGGATGAACCTATTCCAGTCAATCTCTTCCTGCTGAGTTTGCTGAGTACCATTGTCTTTGTTTACGTTACTAGGATCATCAGGGCCATCGCCGCCGCCATTGACTGGAGGAGTATCAGGGCCATCACCGTTGACGGGAGCGGCATCGCCGTCGCTGGGTTCTACATCTCCTGTGGAAGGAGTAGCTCCGCCATTTATAGGAGAGGTCTCTCCTTCAGCGGGCTCTGCACCGTTCTGTATAGGGGCACCGTCATCACCCAAAGGACTCGTATTGCCACCTACGCCAGCTTCTTGAGAG
>JAFSXH010000155.1 GCA_017444165.1 bacterium
ACCTTTACAGGTATCAGTCACTTTTCGGGTACGAATAACTGGAACATGCTCAAGCGTTTCATTGACAACGAAGACGATACTGTAGAGCGCATGAAAGAGATTGAAGAGATTGCTCATAATATGTGGGAAGCTCTTATCTGTGAAGATCTGCGCAAGGTTGCTTCAGCTTTAGACAGAGAGTGGCAGAACAGGCGCAAGTTGGCTGAGGGTGTTTCCAATGACAAGATCGATGCTCTAATGTCAGCGGCTAAAGGGGCTGGTGCCTGGGCTTCAAAGATCTGTGGTGCTGGCGGCGGTGGCTGTATGGTAACAATCTGTCCCAAGAATAAGAGAGAGAAGGTAATTAAAGCCATAGAGTCACACGGCGGACAGATCATAGATTGCTCTATAGACAAAGATGGGCTTGTGGTTGATATGTAATTTATAAATTATGGGGGGGAATAATATGAATATGGATGATTACAACGAGGAGCGCTTTGCTCCTGATCATAACGATATTATTAGGGATATTGCCAAGAGAACATCTAGTAGTGACAGAGTAGATCGAGAATTTAGAAGAGACATTTATTCCAGAGATAATGGAAAGAGTATCGCTCGTCTGAATTTTGGTTTGCTCTGTTTTTTATTAGGTGTCTTTATATTGGCTTACGTCTATTTTTATTTACCTAATGATAGTGGTAATAACGTTGTTGTGAACCAAAATTCCGCAGTGTCAGATGCTGAAGAAAAACAAGACCTAAGAGAGAGTAAAGAAGAGAGCATAGAAATCATTAATGATGATAAGCCTAAACATAAAGGTATAAAAGTTTATGTAGTTGGAGAGGTAAAAAATCCGGGTATATTCTCTTTGCCCTTTGATTCTAGAGTGGACGATGCTATTTCAGCAGCTGGCGGTCTTACAGATAAAGCTGAACCCTTAAGTATTAATCTGGCTAAAAGGATCAAGGATGAAGACAAGATCTTTGTTTGTCCTAAAGGTGAAGACTCTAGCAAGTCTGCTATTGGAAATGTGACTAAGAGCGGAGTAATTGAACCACGTGAGGATGAGGAACCTCTCAAAGATACAAAAATCAGCAGAAATAATGAAATAAGCAATAAAGATGAATGCAGTGATCTAATTGACATAAACACTGCCACTGAAGAAGAACTACAAAAAATACCTGGCGTAGGCCCTTCTATATCTAAATCTATAGTAGAACATCGTCAAAAGTTACCTGATGGTAAATTTACCCAAAAGAGCCAACTTAAAGATGTAGCTGGAATAGGGAAGTCCAATTATAAAAAAATAGAACCTCATGTAGATGTGAGATAAAAAATAACTGATTTTTTCCTTAAAGATCATTGAAAGAGAGTTATAAAAATGCTAATCTAATGAAGCGGTTTTTATTTGCCGTAATTTTAATGGAGAAAAAAATAATCGGAGTGGATAAGTCCCTAAAATGCGTCGATTGTGGCGCAGATTTCTTGTTTACAACGGGTGAACAAGAGTTTTATGCTTCTCAAGGTTTTACTAGTGAGCCTCGTCGTTGCCCCAACTGCAGGGCAGCTCGCAAGAAGGATACTAAACCTCAACAGCCTTCTGTAAGCCGCAGTGATAGTAGTAGTGTAGCAAGTAGTAGCAGTCGTCCTTCTTCTCGTCAAATGTTCAGTGCTGTCTGTGCTGAATGTGGCAAAGAGACCCAAGTACCTTTTCAGCCGTCTAACGGTCGTCCCATATATTGCTCCGATTGTTTCCATAAGACGAATGGCAACAACGCTCGCCCTGCCAAGAGTTTTGCTTCTGGCAATTCTCAGCGCAGTAACCAATCACAGCGTAGCAACAGCCCCACAAAATCATCACCCAAGCCAGCTATCAGTAGCTTTGAGATGGATGATTTTCTAGCTGATATGTGTCCGCCGCCAAATCCTGGTCGCAACCGCAAGCGCGACCGTCGTGATCGCGATCGTGGCAAGTATCGCGACACTAACGACGATTACGATTGGTAGTCTTTTTCTTGTGTGATGTGGGGTTCGTCTAGCTTGATCGATAGACGAACCCCACATACGTTCCAACGATTCTTAAACTAAAAACAAAAGTTTAGATATTTATAGATTTGCGATATTTTGCAGTATCAAACGAAGCGATTCTATGTAATTTGTGAAGCTATCACGACGAGCGAATACCCCTTTATCGCTGTGCATGGGACCGTTTACGGGTAAGCAAACACTGAAGCATTGTTTGTTCAGTTCATTGTAAAGCCAGGATTCATCGCAGTCTGCCTCTGTATTTATGACGTTCTCTCTGTTTACATAAGAGGGTATATCATCTGGATCTTCTGGGACAAAGCACCATTTATTGCGAGTTTGTTCAGCTACATTTATAACCTTCGTTCCTAAGTGTCTCTGCCAAAAGTTATTTTCTACGGTAAAGTCAGCTCTTTCATTCCAACCCATATATGTAACATCTAAAACTGCAACACAAAAGATCTTGCGATTCTTAGTATCAAAATATTTACAAGTTTGTTTAGCCCCGTTGTCGTTGATCTCTTCATCACCTGTAAAAGAGATCAATACATTATTTGGAAGTTTGTCTTCTAACATGAGATACAAAATGGCAGCGTTAGTTATACAATTATCGTAAGTACCAAACAAAAGGTCATCGTTTTCCTCACGTGTAAAACACTTATGTATGCCAGCCTCACAATCTACATGAGAAGATACTAAAATTATAGGTTTATCTATATTTTCTATTGGACAAACCCCAAACAGATGAAAGAGCCCTTGAGCATTAAGTCTACGATAGCGACTGTTCCACAATAAAGTGTTGATCTTATCTAATCGATCAGTAACAGTAAATTTCTTACTATTATCTCTATTCAAAAGCATTATTTCCGAAAGAACATCTAAAGGTTTCAATAACATGTTTTTCTCCTTGCTGTATATCTCTTGCTTAATGTTTGTTTAGCTCCGTTAGTTTCTAATATATTTTTTCTCCTTGCTACGTTAGGGAAGAAGTATGATCCTATAATCTTGTGTTGCGTATTACATTTGACGATTA
>JAFSXH010000156.1 GCA_017444165.1 bacterium
GAATTTAACTTTATAAAAAATTAAGGATTCAAACGACCCATAGTGCGAGCGTAAGGAATAGCCTCACGTACATGCTCGATACCACAGATCCAGGCTACAGTTCTTTCGATACCTAAACCGAAACCAGAGTGAGGCACAGAACCGTAACGGCGCAGATCCAAATACCACTGGTAAGCCTCTAAAGGCAGACCATTCTCTTTGATGCGACTCTCTAAGAGGGCCAAATCATCGATTCTCTGACTTCCACCCGTGATCTCACCATAACCTTCAGGAGCCAAGAGATCAGCACTGCGACAGACTTCTGGACGATCAGGTTCAGGCTTCATGTAGAAGGCCTTACAACTGCAGGGATAATGATGGACGAAGACGGGACGATCAAAACTCTGACCGATTATCGTCTCATGGGGGGCTCCAAAATCATCACCCCAGGTAAACTCCTGGCCAGCCTTCTGTAAAAGTTCAACGGCCTCATCATAAGAAAGACGAGGGAAGGGAGCCTTAATGCACTCTAACTTGGCAAGATCGCGCC
This sequence comes from bacterium, assembly GCA_017444165.1. GTDB lineage: Bacteria > Vulcanimicrobiota > Xenobia > Xenobiales > Xenobiaceae > RGIG3641. The sequence goes on from JAFSXH010000156.1 coordinate 530, forward strand.
CTAAAGTTTTGAGTTCAGGCTGACGATTTTTCAAGACATTGGCCACAACGTGGCTTATCATCTGCTCTTGGACTTCTAAACATCCATCCAAATCGGTAAAGGCCATCTCAGGCTCTACCATCCAAAACTCGGTCAAATGGCGACGCGTCTTCGATTTTTCTGCCCTAAAGGTGGGGCCAAAACAGTAGATCTTGCCAAAAGCCATAGCCGAAGCCTCGCCATAAAGTTGGCCGCTCTGGGTCAAATAGGCCTTATCATCAAAATAATCGGTCTCAAATAAGGTGGAAGTTCCTTCACAAGCACTTGGAGTGAGAATGGGACTATCGACGCGCAAGAAACCATTACCATCTAACCACTCACAGATAGAGCGCATGATCTCAGCACGAATGCGCAAAATAGCATGTTGGCGCATAGATCTCAACCACAAGTGGCGCACATCCATTAAAAAGTCAACACCGTGCTCTTTGGGAGTGATGGGATAATCTACCGAACCAGAGATGAGCCGCAAATGCTCTACTGAAAGCTCATATCCACAAGCCGAACGGCTCTCTTCGCGAACTAAACCGACAATTTCAAAAGAAGACTCCTGGGTGAGCTTTTTAGCTACTTGGAATTCCTCTTCAGGTATCTCAGCCTTGACGACTACCGCCTGAATAGTAGATGTACCATCGCGCATCTGCAGGAAAAGGATCTTCCCACTAGAGCGCATCTTGCGCAACCATCCCTTAATAACGACCTTTTTACCTACATATTGGCCGATATTCTCCAACATCACATAGGGATAGTCCCAGACATTTTCCATAATACGAACCTCCAGTATTGAGATTATTGAATAGTTTCAGGATTAGCATCCGCCGCAGGAGCAGGATCAGAGGGCGTATCCACAGGAGCGGGCGGAATATCTGCAGGCAGATCGTTCGGCAGAGGCGCAGGCTCTATAGGCACACTATCAGGGGCAGGAGCGGGGTTAAGATCCGCTGGCGGCTCATAAACATTGTTGGGCACAGGAATGTTCTCAGGAGTGAGATCTGGAGTCACTGTATCGGGATTTTCCGTAGTAGTATCGGGAGTGACCTCATTCCAACTGTTAGGTTCCTTATCGAGAGGCTGAGGCGTAGGTTCAACAGAGATCTCTTTGCGCTCTTCGATCTTCTTGGCCTGATCATCCTTATAAGGATCTTTCTTAGTACTCTCCAACATCTGAGTAGAGATAATACCACTGCCGTGAATAGGACAGAAATTGCCCGGTATGGATGAGGCGCGGAAGTACTCTTTGTAGGTCGAAGGACACTTGGCATTAGCCCTGCACTTAGACTCCGAACACATCAAAACGGAAACCATACTAGCATTAGGTTTAGGGAATGAACTAGCAGGCTTGTTGCGCACGGCGTAACTAATTATAGACCTCCAAATAGGCGCAGCCACATCACCACCGAAAGCCGACCACATCCGCGTATAATCATCATTGCCAACCCAAACGGCACAACTGTACTCAGGTGTAAAACCGACGAACCAGCAATCGCGGTGATCATCAGTCGTACCCGTCTTACCAGCTACAGCCCGACCAGAGATAGCCGCTCCACCACCAGTACCACCTTCAACGGCACTTTGGAGCATTGAACACATCGTATAAGCTGTTGACTCAGAGAGAACTTCCTCTTGACGCGGGAAACTGTTATCTTCAATGATATTGCCATCTTTATCATAAACGATCTTAACGGCATTGGGCTGGATCTTAATTCCACCATTGGGGAAGCAAGTAAAAGCTGAAGCCATCTCTAAGGGACTGACAACCGCCGAACCTAAAGCCAAAGAAAGGTTAGGCTCCAAACGTTCCTTAATGCCCATACGGTAAGCGTACTCGATAACGCGCTCTGCACCGACCATAGTCAAAAGGCGCACTGCCGCTACGTTGCGCGACTGCATTAAAGCAGTGCGCATAGGAATATTACCTAAGAACCTACCATCTGAATTCTTGGGCGACCAAGTCTCAGTATCGCTAACTTTGTAAGTGATAGCATTATCAGAGATAATAGTGTCAGGTGAAAAACCAGACTCCACAGCTGTGGTATAAACGAAAACCTTGAAACTAGAACCAGGCTGTCTCCTCGCCTGCCAAGCGCGGTTAAACTGATTATTCTTGCTCCACCCAGTACCGCCAACCATAGCGCGGATGTAACCAGTCTTATTCTCAATTACCACCGCCGCCGCATTGCTGGCATTGTACCAATATTTGTAATTGGCAATATTGCTGGCTACGATCTCTTCAGCCTTCTTTTGCAAACTGAGATCGACCGTAGTATAAATCTTTAGACCGCCGCGATAGAGCATGTCCTCACTGTAACGACTAGTCAACTCTTTGAGAACATAAGTAGTAAAATAAGGAACTTTGAGAATCTGGAACTCAGTGCGCCCTTTATTGGCGTATTTCATACCTTTACGCAACTGTTCTATAGCATCGCGATACTGCTTCTGATCGATCATCTCCAGATGGCGCATACGACCTAAAACTTCCAAGGCTCGATTTTTAGCGGCATTTTCATCGACCAGAGGCGAATAATAACTGGGAGAAGCGGGCAAACCAGCAATGATAGCCGACTGAACAATAGTCAGATCACTAGCCTTCGTATTAAAATAGGTACTAGCTGCCGCCTGAACACCGTAAGCACCAGAACCTAAGTAGACGTGATTGAGATATAACTCCAGAATTTCATCTTTAGTGAACGATTTTTCGATCTGCAAAGCTAAAAGAGCCTCGCGGATCTTCCTTTGGAAACTAGGATCATCATTCAAGAAGAAAGCGCGGGCCAACTGCATGGTAATAGTCGAAGCACCCTGATGGATCTCACCGTGAGACCGATAGAGATCGACCGCCGCACGCACCACACCTACAGGATCGACTCCATTGTGTTCATAGAAACGCGAATCTTCTATAGCTAGTATGGCGTTGCGCATATTGGGAGAAATCTTATCTAAAGTTACCCAAGTGCGATTCTCCTTAAAGAGCGTGGCAATAACCTGACCATCAGCCGAATAGAGGCAGGTAGTCTCGGAAGGATCATACTGATTCAACTTAGATACGTCTGGCAAACCTTTACAGTAATGGTTGACGATAACATACCCCGCTACACCGACAGCCAAAAGGATCAAAAACAGCGTAAACGTCGTATACCATAAGAGCTTGCCTAAACAAGCTAAACCAGCAAAACGCCCCTTCTTAGGACGACTTTTCTTCTCCCCACTCGAACTCATTGCTCAACCTTATCGCTCTCAATAATTTTATCGCTGTTTTCAACACTATCGCCCACAAGCTCTTTGTGGAC
>JAFSXH010000157.1 GCA_017444165.1 bacterium
ATAAGGCTGATTTAAGCTACTGATCGTTACGCCGCGACTGGAAGAGGCGTGGATGAACTGGCCGTTGCCCATATAAATACCAACGTGGGAGGGACCAGGTAAATAGGTTTCAAAGAAGACTAGGTCGCCAGGTTTCTCTTCACCGAAACGAACCTTTGTGCCAACATTGAATTGCACATCAGCTGTACGCGGCAGATTGACACCGTACTTTTGGTACATTCTCATGGTAAAACCAGAGCAATCGAAGACACCGTTACCCGTACCGCCCATCATGTAGGGAGTACCCATATATTGACAAGCACTGCGGATCAAGCGGCTGTTCAAGCCCATGCCGCCACGTGAGCTCAGTTTGTTGCGATGGCGATCACCAGCGCGGTTTAATTCAAGATTCACCAAATTCAATGTGGGAGCTTCTTCCAAAGATAATAGCTCTTCTGCTTCGTCAGGAGTCATGGCTACATCATCTGGACTATCGGGAATAACCAAGATCATACCAGCCTTTAACTCAGAAGGCTTAACTTTGGGGTTGACTTTTAAAATCTGCTCTGCCGTTACATTGTACTTAGCAGCCACTTTGTCGATAGTATCCTTTTCTCTGACCGAATAAAGAACATCAGCCTGAGTGGTAAAACCGGAAGCGACACAGAAGGCAAACGCTAAGGTAACAATAAACTTAGATAGACGCACAACAGTTCTCAAACTTTCCTAAGGATTATAAAAGACTCCAGTCTACAGACCCGAGCCGACAGACTAACAAAAAAACACGCCCCGCCTTCACGTAAATGGAGATAGATCCTTCTTGAAATTGTACAAACTGTTTTGAAACTTTACATCAGCGTAACCTTTAGAGTTCTATGCTCGCGTGTCTAGCCGCGTGACAATTTAAGTTTACGGCCACAGGCAATGAGGCTATATGGCAAGGATAAGTCTCTATATGTACGTCCAAAGCGGTATTTTTTCCACCCAGACCGCTGGGACCAATACCTAGAGAGTTTACTGCTTCGAGAAGTTCTAGTTCGAATTGAGCGTAGTAAGGATTGGGGTGGCGTTGGCCTATTTCGCGCAAGAGAGCTTTTTTGGCTAAATAGGGAGCTACTTCGAAGTTACCACCTAATCCTACGCCGATCACGCAAGGTGGACAGGGATTGCCGCCTGCTAGGCGCATCGTTTCCAGGACAAAATCTACAATGCCCTTTTTACCCACCAGCGGTTTGAGCATAGCTAACCTGCTCATATTTTCAGAACCGCCGCCTTTAGGAGCGAGAGTTATCTTTAGCTTGTCACCTGGAACGAGTTTTATGTGAATGATTGGCGGCCCATTAGTTTTGGAGTTAGAGCGATCTTGCAAAGGATCTTTAGCTATGGAGAGGCGCAAATAACCCTCAACGTAACCTTTGGTAGTCCCTTCGGTTATGGCTTCGTAAATATCTAAGTGGCTGAGATCGATCTCCGTGCCAATTTCCACAAAGTAGACGGCTACTCCAGTATCTTGGCAGATCGGTACATTTTCACTTTGAGCAATATCGGCATTTTCTATCAGGCTCTTCAAAATAGATTGACCGATGGGGGAGGACTCATTATTGCTGGCTCTTTTTATAGCTCCATAAACATCTTGAGGCAATTTGCAAGCCGCTTTTTTACACAGTTCAGCGACCGCTTCTACTATCGTTTCGCGAGAAATTGTGCGCATAGACTCTTCCTTAAAATCAAATTTATACTAAAGTTTGTTCTTTAATTAGTTTATCTTTCTAATCCATGGATTATTTTTTAGTTATTGACTAATCATTTAATAAACGCTATTATGCAACCCGAAATTTTAAAGTGGGAATAGTAGATCTATGGAAGATAAAAG
>JAFSXH010000158.1 GCA_017444165.1 bacterium
AATATGGATGATGCCAAGGAAGTTTGGCAGGAAGAGGCCAGAGAAGATGGTCTCAAACAAGGCAGAGAAGAGATGACTATGGAGATCATCAATAGACTTTATGAGTCTGGATTTAGCGTTGAAAGAATATCTGAGCTTATTAAATATCCAGTTGAGCAGGTAAAGGCCATGTTTCAACGTTCTGTGACTACAACTTAACTTTGCTTTGTAGGTTGTGCGCGTTGTTCCTGAAGTTATTGCTAACAATTCGTAATGCTTAATTCGCAATGCGTAATTATTTTGTAGTGTGGAGTGAGGAGTGTGCACAGACGATGTAGTTATAATTGGACTGAGTTCTGCTTGCCATATAAGTGATTTTAGGCTATAATGGCCGCCGTGCGCGCCTAGGAAATGTGTTGGGCGTTAGCTCCCTGGAGGTTGATCCTCTAAGTAGGAGCTCTTCCTGCCTGTCTGGTGTGGAATCGGATGGGCCTGAAAGGCCAAAGGAAGGAGGTTTGCGCTGTGCGCAAATACGAAATTACTTATATTCTCGCTCCCGAGTTGAGTGATGAGGCTGTTGCCGCTAAGATCGACGAGTACAAGGGAATTATTGAAAAAGATGGCGGAACGATAGTTAAGATTGACAATCTTGGCAAGCGTCGTTTGGCTTATGAGATCAACAAAAAGGCTGAAGGTTTCTATGTGGTTATGCGCTTCGATGCTGAGAGTGCGGCCGCTGAAGAGGTTCGTCGTGTTATGAAGAACAGCGACGATGTGTTGCGTAGCCTTTTGGTCTGTGCTGAATATTAGTTTTTGAGGCGAAGGAGAGGCGAGCTGTGGCTGCTAACAACAGAGTTTTTTTGATAGGACGTTTGACTAGAGATCCTGAGACTAGGACTGCCGCCACAGGTACGCAGGTGACTAAGTTTACTTTGGCCGTAGATCGCCGCTCTAAAAATAGTACTCAGACTGCCGATTTTGTGCCAATTACTGCATTTAACAATCTGGCTGCTATTTGCTCTAAGTATTTAGTTAAAGGTAAGCAAGTTGCTATTGAAGGGCGTTTGCAGATAAGTAGTCAACCTTATCCTGATGATCCTACTAAGTATAGGACTTTTGTGGATGTCATAGCTGATGATATGCAGATGCTCGGCAGTCGCAATGATGTTGTTGCCGCTCCAGCTGGTCAGGGTTACGCCGCCCCGTCTTATGGTGGTATGAATGATCCTTTGATGGATGATGGCGAAAGTGATATGGAGATCCCTGACGGAGTTCCCTTTTAGTTTTTAGTTTAGATTTTGGAGGTTCACTTATGGCTCGTGCCGAGCGTCGTGGTCGCAGACCCCGCAGAAAAGTTTGTCACTTCTGTGCTAATAGCATTAAAGATATCGATTACAAAGATGTAGCTACTTTGCGTAAGTATACTAGTGAGCGCGGTAAGATTTTGCCTCGTCGCATCTCTGGAACTTGTGCTCACCATCAGCGTATGGTCACAGGAGCTATTAAGAGAGCTAGATATATTGCTCTCTTGCCTTACACCGTGTAGTTGTTAGGTTAATTTTTTAGAGGAGCATCTCGCAGGGCGGGGTGCTTTTTTTTGTGTAGGTTTTGTCTCATTGCAAATAGAAAAGAGGGGGCGGATAATTAACAGTGAGGAGGGCATGGAATATGCAGGTTATCCTTTTGAAAGACGTTCCTAAAGTTGGCAAAAAGGGCGAGTTGTGCAACGTAGCTGACGGTTATGGACGCAATTTCTTGATCGCACGCGGTTTTGCTGTCGTAGCTTCGGCGGGGCGTTTGCGGGCTGTAGAAAAAGAAAACTTAGAGCATGCTGCCCAACAGAAGAGAGAAAAAGAAGCTGCCCAGGCTCAAGCCGTTCGTTTGGAGGCTAAGCCTCTGGTTATTAAGGCCAATAGTGGAGCGCAGGATAAGTTATTCGGTTCTATTACTTCGGCTGATATAGCTTTAGCCGTAAAAGAACAATTCAATGAGGATGTCGATAAGAAGAATATCAAATTAGATGAACCTATTCGCAAGTTGGGTGAGTTTAAAATTGTTGTTAAGCTCCATCCTCAAGTTAAAGCCACTCTTTTGGTTAAGGTAGAAAAGATATAATGGTATGCTGACTCTGTCATTTTTTGACAGAGTTCAGTTGTTGTTTTGCAAGAGATGGTTCAGTTTTTATGACAAATAGGATATTGCCAGCGCAGGATATAGTTTCAGAACAGGCGTGTTTAGGGGCTTGTCTCATTGATGGGAGTGTCTTCGATGAAGTATCGGGCATTATCACTTCCAGTGAAGATTTTTATGATCCAGCTCATCAAGAGATATATAAAGCTATGGCTTCCTTAGTCGGAGAGAATAAGGCTATCGATATTCTGACTTTGAGCGATTATCTGCGCAAACATGGTAAGTTGGATAATTGTAGGGGAGTTATCTACTTAAATACCTTGGCAGATCAGGGTATTGTGGCTAATGCTGGCAGTTATGCCAAAATTGTCGTAGAAAATGCCATCTTGCGCCGCTTACAACAGGCTAGTTACGCTATAAATAATATAGCTCAAAATGAAGAGTTAAATATTAATGAAAAGATTGATCGCTCCGAAGAGATTGTTTTAAGTGTCGGTCTCAATAAGGGGCGTGGAGATTTAGAACCAATATCTAAGGTTATCGGTGATGTTTTCGTACGCTCCTATAACAAGATATTCGGTGGTGCTATAGTCTCTGGTCTGCCTTCGGGGTTTAAAGAGTTAGACGAGATCACTTCTGGTTTTCATCCTTCAAATTTAATAATTTTGGGAGCTCGTCCCAGTATGGGTAAGACCGCTTTTGCTTTGGCTGTAGCTGTCAATGTAGCTTTGAATGAATCTCACCCTGGCAAAGTGGCTATTTTTTCTTTAGAGATGTCGCGTGAAGATCTTTGTACGCGCATGGTCTGTTCCTTGGCCAAGATCAACAACCAGAACCTTCTCAGAGGTGAGACGGCTGAGGAGAAGAACGCTA
>JAFSXH010000159.1 GCA_017444165.1 bacterium
CATCTTGTCCAGGGGGAACTGGATGGGGAACTATAGGACGCGGCGGAGCCACAACCCCCTTTACAGGAGGAGCATCTGGCCGAGGAACTCCACTGGGACGCCCAGGTACACCTGGTCGCGGAGGAGCCACAGGCATTCTAGCAGGAGGGCCTGGCGGACGCGGAGGAGCTACGGGACCTCTGCTAGGAGCTGGCTTAGCACCAGGTCCTTTAGCCATCCCTCCAACCAGAGCCTTCCATGAATCTTCACTGCCTCCACTGGCAGGCAGAGGCGTGCTACTCGTTGCAGATTTAGACACACCAGGAGCTTTAGCTCCCTGCGCCGTCATAGGGTGCGGAACACCTCCACCCAAAGGAACAGAACCAGGACGCTGAACTGGCCCAGACGTGTGTCTAGTAGGAGCAGGAGGAGGGGTAGGAACATTAGCTACTTTATTAACAGGAGCATTACTCACAGTACTGGGACGAGAAGCTAAGTTCACTCCAGTAGCCCCTAAACCAATATTGGTATGCCCCATACCCGGCGGCTTAGGAGGAGTAAAGGGAACTCCAGCTGGCTTGGGAGGAGCAGAAGCAACAGCACTCGGTGGCTTAGGAGGAGTAAAAGAAGGAGCCACTGGAGTTTTGGGTGGAGCAGGAGCGACAGCACTCGGCGGCTTAGGAGGAGCAAAGGAAGGAGATGTTGGAGTTTTGGGTGGAACAGGAGCAACAGCACTCGGTGGCTTAGGAGGAGCAAAGGAAGGAGATGTTGGAGTTTTGGGTGGAGCAAAAGTAACACCAATATCACTTTCAGATTTGCTAGATTCACCGAGCGGCAGAGTCAAACTTCCGTTAAAACTGCCACTACTCTTCTCAGCTAGAGGAGCAACCAAGCTAGGAATTGTAGCCTTCTTCTCTGCGCTATCATTCTCTCGACGCTTAATACTGCTCAGATCAGTTATAGCATCGACGGTATTACTGAATGGCTTAATCTCGTCTTCATCATCACTTTTCTTATCTTTTTTAACAGAACTGGAAGACTCACCAGAATCATTAGCCTTATTGAGAAGAGCACGGAAAGGATCATCTTCTTCGTCGTCTGAAGAGCGTTCAAAAGGATCGAGACTAACTTTTTCTTCATCTTCACCTTTATTATCAAGCTCACCCTCTTCTCCAGTTCCAGGAACAGCTCTAGAACTCTGAACTTGTACCAATATTTCCCAGAGCAAACAAACGACTAAAACAGCTATCACAACGTACAAAGAGACCCATAAGATCCCTTCATTATGAAGACACCAAACTAACCAACCGCTCTCTTTTACAGCTCCCTCAGCGGCAGACTGAGCCAACGTTTTCTGGCAACAAGCAACTGTTAAAACAACTGCACAGCCCCCCCCATCCAACCTAGGCCACAATCTGTATAATAGATTGGAGTTGTTCATAGCCTTTAAGCCTGCTCCTCTCCGTCATAATAATAATCGTAGTCACCATACTCTTCATCCATCGGACTGTCGCCGACTTTTTCAAAGAGCTCCTGAAGCCTCTCTTCTACATCGCGATAACGAATATCCACGGCATAACACTCTTGATAAGCCTGAATAGCCTCATCATAACGCTCCTCTTCCTGAAGAATCGAAGCTAAATTATAACGCAACTCTAAAAGCTCATCATCGGTAAAGCCAGGTTGATCCATAACTCTTTGCAATTGTTTAATAGCCAAATCTTTATAACCTTTACCCTGAAAAGCTACAGACAGGTTATTGACCGCACAGAGCATCCTTGTGGGATCGTCAATCGCTTTATAAAACTCATCGATAGACTCTTCTACAAATCCCAACTGAGCGAAAAATTGTCCCAATTTTATATGATAAATAGCATCACTAGTAGAGTAATTGAGAGCCTTAGTGTAAACATCTACAACCTGACTAAGAAGACCACACGAAACTACCTTCCTCGACAATTTCGCAGCTTGTTCAATATCTTCATTGAGATTATAAATGACACAGAGACGAGATATAGACTTAGGACTGTCGGGATCCTTTTGCAGAACCTCTTCATAAATGGGACGAGCTTCTTCTAAAAGTCCACGATCAAACATGAGATCGGCTATACGCTCAATAACAGCTGGATCTTGCTTAGAATATTCACGTATCTCTTCAAAGACAGGACGAGCTGCCTCAAAACCATGATGACTGAGAACTAGGACGACTAACTTAAACGCCAACTCCACACTCTCATCGAACATACCATGACCAGCGGCCAGATCGACACCTCGGCGGTAATAGGCAATACCCTGTTCACTCTCACCAATAGTGAGATCAGTCTCGGCAATAAAGACCACAATCTCTATAGCCTTAGACCAATCACCTAAACGCTCCATAATTCCCGCTAAACGCTCTTTGATGATCAAAGCCAAATCCAAACGTCCAGCCGCTCTAAACTTCTCTTCCAATCCGTTGAAAAGTTCAATACCCTCAGTAACATTCTTGTGACGGAAGAAGCCATCCACTAACTTAACGAAAAGAGTATCTGTATATTCTTTGCGGGAATGCATCAAATGCTCTTCTAAGACGTGCAGATAATTGCTCTGAGCCTCTTTCCAGTTGTCAGCCTCTACTTGTTCATCACCGACACGCTCTAAATACTCTAAAGCAGCCTCCCATTGCTGGTTATCGCTAAAAGCCTCAGATAGAGTCTTGAAGACCTTAATAACATTGTTATGATCGCTACGCCCTTTGTAAGAAGGAACCAACTCTTCTAAAAGTTGCTGACCTTCCTCCAAGAATCCAGCTTTCAAGACCATGCCACCAAGTTGCTGACCGAGTTCAAGATTGAGAGGTTGAAGTTGCTTAACCTCACGTATACAAGACAAAGCCTCTTCCAACTCACCGCGATCAAGGTGGATATTCAAAAGAACCTTGTAATTTTCAGTAGCATCCTCCAGGCGCATATTGCGCACCAAAAGATTTATCAACTGGCGACGGTGATTTATATCTTTGGGATCGAGATCCAAAATACGGTGAAGAACCTTTTGAGCTACCTCATTGAGGTTCTGACGCAAATACTCACTAGCTAAGAAAGAGAACTGGTCCAACGCTTGCGAAGACTGTCCGTGTTGAGCCCAAATCTCACCTAAACGATAACGAGCATTCAAATTATCTGGCTCTATAGCCAACAGACGCGAAAAAATGTCAGTAGCCGAAGTCGCATTGCCCTCCCGGCGGAAACGCCCCGCCAATACCAGCAATCCCTCTCTAGCCCTATCGATCTTGCCCTGCAAAGCCACCTCTTGGCAAAGGCGCATACGGATCTCAACATCCACTGGATTATAAGCCAAAAGATCACCATAAAGCCGCTCTGCTTCAGAGTGGTTGCCAGAAGAGGCCACAGATTCGGCCATACTGTAAACCTCCTGACGAGCCTTAGCCATATTGCCAGAGGTCAAGACGGATTGGACTATGCCATTCAAATATTGATGCTTCTCTGGCATCTCATCGGGCAACTTCAAAACCAAAGCCCGCATACGCTCAACGAATCCATTGATCTCGTATTTTTGTAACAAAAGGCGCAAGAAAGAAACTCTCTCTGGATCGTTAGTCTCCAAAGCCATAATATCCCTTTCAGCCTCATCAAAACGATTACTGTTGAGATAAGCCTGGATAATACGACACATATACCGCGCTCTAATCTCGGTATTCTCTGGAAGATTCTCGATCTCACGAGCAGCTCCATCAATATCATCTTTATGCAGATAAGCCTCGATCAATTGACCGATAAAGGAGTTGCGTGCTGGATCATTGCTATCTAAACGTTTGATATAAGCTAAAGCATCGACAAGACGATCTGCAACTAAGAGACCAGAGATCTGACGCAACATAAAATCGTGATAAGAATCATCGCCCTCTGGTAATTTTTTCATCTCAGAAGCCGCATCTTCGAAACGCCCACTCTCTTGATAAGAGTTGATCAGGCGACGCTGGAAGGAACCTCTCAAAGAATCATCACTAGGGAGACGATCAATAAGCTCTACAGCCTTCTCCATCTCTCCAGAACCTAAATAAAGTTCCAAAAGACGCGTAACTAACTTATTCCTCTCTTTATCGGAACGAGGAACCAAAGTCACCACCCGATCAGCCTGCAAAAGCTCACCGAGATCTAAATACCTCTTGATCAACTCTTTGCGGAAGGAGATTAAACGATCATCATTTTCATTAAGATTGCTTATAAACTTTTCCGCTTCAGTTGTCTTATCTTCCTCAAGACAACGCTCAATGATCTTGTAAACGAAAGTATTTCTCTCAAAATCATCCTCAGGAAGAGCCATAACCTCAGCATAAGCCTCGTTATGCGCACTCTGATTTATGTAATACTTAATCAAACGCTTGCGAACATCAATGCGATTAGCATCACGATGTAAGATCTCTCGATAAGTTTTGATGGCCTCTTCCCACTTACTGACAGCGGCGTACTCTTCAGCCAAATAGTTGAGAGCTATTATATCATCAGGATTGTTATTTACTAAACGCTCCAATTCAGCAACAGCTTCAGTTCTGTTACCCTGCTCGCGCAAACTCAAAGCTACCTGATAACGCAGATCAGAAATTTCAGGGAATATTTCCACCAATTGATGCTGGAACTCTATAGATTCATCCTTGCGACCACTCTTCTGCAACAGACTAACAACGATCTGATACTCCGAAAGAGACTCCGTACGCATCTCTTTGCGTCTATACTGATCTCCCATCAGCCTGTGAGCATCTATACTGTCAGGTTCAATCTCAATGAGGCGAGACAGCATAGAGACAGCCTCATCTACATTGCCCTTCTCAATATAACTCCTAGCCAAGAATAGCTCATGCTTAGCTGCCTCAGCCAAATTATTTTGACGCAGAAGATTGTCAACCAAACGACATCTCAGAGCATTATTGCCTGGGTCTTTTTGTAAATTATCTTTGTAAACCTCTACGAGTTTAGCCCGCGCAATATCCTCAGCATCATTGAGTTCGAGGGTCTTCTCCAAATAGCTCATTACCCTATCGGTAAAACCTTCTTCTTCAAATATCTGCGCTAAGGTAAAATATGTCTTACAAGCCTTATCAACTAGTCCCTGATTAGAATAGATCTCACCTAAACGGACTAATATATCTTTGTTGCGAGGCTCAAACTCTAAAATCTTTTCGTAAGCTCTGATAGCATCGGAAAACTCACTGCGCTGAACAAAGAGTTCTCCAGCATTGCGGAACCAAACAACAGTACTTTGTGGAGAGCGACCGATACGCAGAAAAACTTCACCTAAAAGCTCGTAAGCACTGGCAGCCTCACTACTAGCCAGACGCACCACCTCTTGGAACTCAGAAATAGCTTCCTTGTTCTTATTATCTTCCATGAGAGCACGTCCCATAGCCATATGAGCATCCCAACGGCTAGGATCGAGGTCCAAGCTAGTACGCAACCACTTAATGGCTTCTTTGAATCGCTTTTCTCTTAGGTAAATCATACCCGTTTTGGCGAAAATTTCTGGTTTAGCCTTAGCGACGAGATTCTGAACCTCGCCTAATTGAGCTCCACGTACACCATTATTTTGAGCATACTTCTCCAGATTAAGTATATCCTTATAGCTATCAATCGCCTTGTCAGTCTCATTTCTAGCTACAAACAACTCAGCCAAAGCCATATCCTGGTTGATAACCGTTTGGAAATCTAAGGCTTTCTTAGTAGCCTGCAGAACGCTCTCCCGAATATTTATATCATCAGGATTCTGTTCCACTGCCTGCTTGTATAATTCTCGCGCCTCTTCCCAGCGTCCGTCCTTAGTGAGGACTTCAGCACTCTGAATCAAGGTCTCTACACTGCTATGATCTGCCATTTTCTCTCCGATTTCGATAAAAGCAATTAAAGCAATTGAAAGTTACCACTATTTATGCCGAGGAACTCCTCCCTTA
>JAFSXH010000160.1 GCA_017444165.1 bacterium
GTTAAAAATGATGGTCCTTATTCTGTGGCTATTTTGGACTTTAAAAAGGATGGTTCTAATGTTTATGTTTATCATGGAGGCGATGCTGGGAAGATTATACCAGCCGCTCTAACTACAGAATTAGCTAATTCTCCTCGTTTTACAGTCGTGGAAAGAACACAATTAGAGGCCGTATTGAGAGAACAAGGAGTGGGAATATCTGGAGCTGTCAACGCTGAAAATGCAGCTCGTTTGGGTGAGTTACTAGGATGCGAGTATTTGATCTTAGGTGATATTGTTGAACTCAACATCGAAGAGGGCAAGAGCAGTTCTTTTGGTTTTATGGGTATAGGTGGATCTAGTAAACAGGCTCGTAAAGCCCACGTTTCTATCGAAGTTAAAGTTGTCGATACTGAATCAGCTCGTTTAGTGGCGGCTGTCAATTGTCGTAAGACTTACGATGTGGGTAAAGGTTCTGGTTCCGCTAGTGTTGCTGGTTTGATCAATAGTAGTAATCATGATGATGGCAATGTCGACAATGCTTTAGCGGATGTCTATTACCGCATAGTTAAAGATATTGCTGATCAACTTAATACCGTTCCCTTTAAAAAGCTTCCTGCTAAAGCTAAATTGACAGGCTGTATTGTTCATAGTGAAAACGACACTTGCTACATTAATATGGGCAAGAATCAGGGAATTACCAGAAAGATGGTCTTCTTAGTTCGTCGTGAGATTGAAAAAGCCGGTGGAGTTGTCAAAGTAACTTTAGGTGAAATTCAGGCTTCTGTTGTCGATGATGATTCTACAGAATGTACTATTTTAGAGCAAAAAGAGGCTTTTAAAGACGGTGATTTAGTTATTACTAAGTTCTAATTTTCTTGAGCCTGTGAAAATTTTCTGTAAGTTACAGACTTTTTCAAGGCTCATTTTTTTGTAAGTAGGAGCTTGTTATGATAAAAAATGCAAAAATATTAACAATCTTTGTTTTTTTTTTAGTTGTAGCATTTTTTTTTAATCTACAAAGTACAACTTTGGCAGAGAGAGAAGCTGAAGTCTTATATGAGGAAAGTTACCTAGATTCAAAATACAGAATAGAAGAAGCTAAAGAGAGAGAGCTTAACTACAAAATTAATAAGACAAATTCTATAGTCAACAATTATACTGAAAGGATGAAAGTAGCTGAAAAATTGGATAATGATATTCGTTATCTTATAGCCCAAAGTAATAAGTGTAAGGATTTAGAATTAGCAAATTTCGTCGATAAGAGAATTATGCCGATAAGTACTGAACTTTTGAGTGTGGCTAGTAAGGTGACTTCTGAAAGTCAAGCTATAAACGATACTCATAAAATTTTTATTGAGTACGTAGTGAATAGACACAAGGCGATGGCCATTTTGGCAACTTACGCTAATAAAACAGATCCAGAAGTTACAGAGAGCAGTGAATCTTCGTATAGATCTGATGCTAGTGCCAGTGGTTTTGGAGTACAAGTATCCGCTTCTGATAGTGGATATAGCAAATATTCTTACTACAGAGCAGAGAGCAAATCTGACGATTCTTATGAGTACAGTGCCCTTATGCGCAGTGCTATCGGTGAAGCAGAAAAATTGCGTCACGAATATTATAGAAGCCTTGAATACATTAAGTCTAACTCAGTGGAAATAATTGGTAAAGAACTGGATGGGGAAAAGGGAGTTTACATCGTCAACATAGTGAACGTAAAAACTCCAGAAGATATTTTTAGTGTAGAGGAGTGAGGCGTCCATACTCTTCGATAAGTCGACTTATTTCAAAAGGCCAAACTTCTTTTAAGATTGTGCATTGTACGTTGTAAGCTCTGTGCGTAGTGCCTGAAGTTGTGTCCTTTTGGGTTCTCCTCCCGCTCTTCGAGAGGTCGGTTCATCGCAAAAGGCCAAACTTTATCTAGCCTGTATGTTTTTATGTTGTAAGTCTGATACGTTGTGTTTGTGTTAGGCAGTTGTGACCTTTTTGTTTAGCCTCCGCTCTTCGCTTCGCTACGAGATGTCGGCTCCCCAAAAAGTCACAACTGCTTTTCAATATCAATGTTTCTGCGGTTGGGGCCAGGTCTTCATTCTTGTTGTATTTCGTTTGGTTGGTTTCTGGAGCGTCAGCTTTTTTCGGAGTTTCTCGCTCTGCTCGCAGGGAATGGACCGAAAAAAATTGACTGTCTCCTCTAGGATAGTTTGTACAGTTCTGGTTTAAGTTTATTCTGGTTGTAAGTTTGCCTTGTAAGTCTGTGATCATGACTTGAATATTATTTTCTCTTGATTTTTGAGGCTTATCGTGTATTATGTCTGCGAGGGGAGGGATTAGATATGAATCGAAGCCATTACAAGGATACTCTTTTTAGAAACTATTTTTTGGAACCTGAGCGTTTATTGTCTATCTGCAATGTGCTTTTAGGCACAAATAGTAACAATGTTGATGATATAGTTATAAACACTTTGGAGGATAACGTATTTTCCAACATTAGGAATGATCTGTCCTGCATATTTAAGAACCACTTTATGTTGATAGTCGAGCATCAATCTAGCATTAACGAAAATATGCCTGTGAGGATGTTGCTTTACGCGGCTGAATTGTACAAACGTTATCTGAGCGACTTCGGCAGTAAGTTTGTCTATCGAGATAAGCTCATAAAACTTCCTGCGCCGAAACTGTTTATCTTGTATAATGGCAGAGAGAAATATTTTGAAAGTCGCATAATGGACCTGGCTGATGCTTTTGGTGAGGAAGGTTGTGATATAAATCTAAAAGTTAAGTTGTTGAACATAAACGATGGATATAACGGTGAACTTTTAGAAAGATCCAGATACCTGAAAGATTATTGTATTTTTGTAAATCGAGTTAAAGTCAATTTGCAAACTGGTTTAAAAGTGAATGCTGCCATAAGGGAAACAATAAGTTATTGTTATAAAAATGACATAATGGTAGATTATTTATCTAAGAATGAGAAGGAGCTTTTCAGTATGATGAATTTTGAATTTAACTTAGATGATGCTAAAGAGGTCTGGCAAGAAGAGGCTAGAGAGGATGGCCTCAGACAGGGCAGAGAGGATGGTTTCAGACAGGGCAGAGAAGATGGTCTTAGACAAGGCAAAGAGGATGGTCTTAAACAAGGCAGAGAAGAGGGCATGGCGAGAATGTTCGAGACTTTGGCTGATCTTGTGAGAGATGGAATTCTCACGTTAGCTGATGCCGCTAAACGGGCTAATATGACAGTCTCTGAGTTTGAGATTAAAACAGGGCTTGCTTAATAAATTGTAAGTTTGCGCTGTAAGTTTTGTGTCTGAATATTTTTATATCGTTAATGATGAATTGCTAGAGTGTTACTTTAAGTAGGATTGCACTTGTGCTCACAAAACTTGTGCCCCCAATTAAAATTTATTGATGTTCGCGAGGGGGTCTTTATGGATAAAAATATAGAGTCAGCCACTGGTGTATTCATTGCAGAAAAGGCCAATATTTATGGTGCTTACAGGTATAGTAAAGGACTGAAACAAGTAGTAATTCCTGAGGGTGTGACTTCGATAGGTTATCGTGCGTTTAGTCATTGTCGCAGTTTAACCAATGTAGTAATTCCTGAAGGTGTGACTTCTATAGGTAAAGGTGCGTTTGATTGTTGTCGTAGTTTAACCAATGTAGTAATTCCTGATAGTGTGACTTCAATAGGTGATCGTGCGTTTGAAGGTTGTAGTAGTTTAACCAGCGTGGTAATTCTTGGTAGTGTGACTTCGATAGGTGAATGGGCGTTTGCTGGTTGCAGTAATTTAACCAGTGTAGTTATTCCTCAGTCAGTTGAGCATATTCGTAATTTTGTGTTTGAGGGGTGTAGCAACTTGGCTGTTGTAAATTTTGCTGGAGAGGAATTTAGTGTTGATGACTTTTTTAAGAAGATGGAAGAGTTAGGCAGATTATCTCATAAAGTTAGCCTTTGATTGCTGAATAAAAAACGCCTCGCTCTTTCGAACGGGGCGTTTTGTTTAGCGCGATTTATTTAGCGCAGAACTCGTGGTTGTGTAACAGCTCGTGTTCTTTGCCCTTTAAGAAGCCTGCATAGAACGATTGGATCGTGGGGTTGAAATCGCACTTCTTGATAGCGTAATTGTTGAGATCGGTACTGTAGATACCTTTAGTGCGCACTTCGTTGATATTCAAGGTTTCTGATTTAGGTTGACCTCCACCCATGACACAACCGCGGCGACAAGCCATAATCTCAATTAAGTGGTACTCTTTTTCACCATTTCTGACTTGTTCCATAACCTTGCGAGCATTGGCCAAACCGCTGGCTACGCAGATTTTAACTTCCAAGCCGTTGTAAGGAACCACAAACTCGCGTATAAAGTCGCTGGGATTGCTCTGACGCACACCACAATTGGCTATGCTCTCCATAGTGGACTTATTCTGATCGGTCGCTAATCTCCTGATGACAGCCTCAGTTACACCACCAGTTACACCGAAGATAACACCGCCGCCTGAGCCGAAGCCGAAAGGTACATCGGCCGCTTCAGGAGCGATATTCTTGAAGTCTATTCCACTAGTGCGGATCATATCGATAAGCTCAGTTGTAGTGAGGACTATATCGGTATCTTTTTCGCCTTTAGTATAGCTGTTGGGCCGTTTGGCTTCCATCTTCTTGGCTGTACACGGCATAACGGAGACCATGATAACTTTTTTGCCATTGTTGTTAGCGGGATCGCGGAAGTACTCTTTAACTACAGCCGACATCATACCCTGGGGTGAACGGCAAGTAGAGACGTTCTCTGTAAAATCGGGGAACTGATCGCCGACAAATTTTACCCACGCGGGACAACAAGAGGTCAAGAGCGGGAGCTTACCGCCATTTTTAACTCTCTCTAAGAACTCTGCTGACTCTTCCATAATGGTGAGATCAGCGGAGAAGTTGGTATCGTAAACTTCAGCAAAGCCGAGCTGATGCATAGCGGCTACAACTTTGCCCATAACATCTTCACCCTCGGGCAGACCGAAAGCCTGACCTACGGCCACACGCACCGAAGGGGCCACTTGGGCTACTACGTAATTTTGGGTGTTGTCGATAGCTTCCCAAGCATCATCGCGATTGCTCTTAATGCTGATAGCCGCTGTCGGACAGTAGACGCGACACTGACCGCAGTTCACGCA
>JAFSXH010000161.1 GCA_017444165.1 bacterium
ACGGCTATATCATAAGGTATCTTATAGGTTCTATCTAGGGCTAACGCGTGAGAAGAAACTTCCATAACCAGACTATCTTGGCCTAATCTAGCCATCTGAGCAAACATCTTGTGCAATTCGAAAGACTCTGGAGTGGTATTGGAAACAGGAATTTCTTTGTTGCCTATACGAGCAGAAATAGTACCTATCAAACCTGGATTATAACCACCCGCTCTCAAAATAGACTCCACTAA
Organism: bacterium; assembly: GCA_017444165.1. Lineage (GTDB taxonomy): Bacteria > Vulcanimicrobiota > Xenobia > Xenobiales > Xenobiaceae > RGIG3641. The sequence continues at coordinate 234 of JAFSXH010000161.1, forward strand.
AATAGAAGTTGTGGTCTTGCCGTTGGTCCCCGTTATGCCAATATTGATGAATTTATCTGCGGGGTAAGCGAAAAACTTAGCGGCCAAAAGAGCCAATGCCCGTCTGCTGTTATCTACAATAACTTGGGATACATCGCCGACATTATCCAGTTTTCTCTCCACGACTAAAGCCACAGCCCCCCTCTTGACAGCCTCTTGAGCGTAAACATGACCATCAGTGCTATAACCACTTATACAAACGAAGAGATCACCCTCAACAACTTTACGCGAATCGTAAGCTATCCCCGAGATCTCCCTCTCATCCTCACCGACAATCCGCGCCATCTCAAGCACAGAGACAAAGTCTTTTAACCGCATACCCATACTGCTCACATCTCCTTACAGGATAAAATTATGAATTTATCCCACCACAGCCACATAATAAACAGAGTTTTTCATTACCACAGAGGTTTGGCCTGCACATATCCAGGTGTAGGCTTCACTCCCCTTAACGGTAAAACTTTAGTACAAATATCGGAAAAGACAGGAGCCGCCACATCTCCGCCTCCATAACCTATTCCTAAACTGGAATCAACATTACCTATCTTCACCAAGACAACAACAGAAGGTTTGTCTATTGGTGCTATGCCAATAAAACTGGCAGTGTAATAATTTTCTGCCAACTGTCCATTGTCTTCATAAGTATTGGCTGTACCCGTCTTCCCACCAGTTTTGTATCCTTTTACCATTGCCTTGTAACCAGTGCCGTTGGTAATAACATCGGCAAGAATATCCCTCAACTCCTTGGCTTCGCTGGCTTTCAAAGGTTGCCCCAAAACCTTAGACTCATAAAAACTAGCACTGCCATCACTCCTATCCACAAATCCCCTAACTATATGAGGACGCATCCTCACACCATCATTAGCTACAGATTGCAAAGCAGAAGCTATTTGCATAGGTGTCACAGCCAGAGCTTGTCCGTAGGCTCTAACACAAAAATCTACATAGTTCCAACGCTCTTTGCCATTATTGTCGCCAATATCCCCGTATATTTCGCCAGGCAACTCAATTCCAGTAATATCATAAAAACCAAAAGACTTGATACCCGCCTTATATTTGTCTTGTCCCATACTTACAGCGCAACTCACAGAACCAGTATTCCAAGAATCACTGATAATCTGCTTTAGAGTGGCTGAACCAGGTGCTCCACCATGGCTGTTGCGCAGAGGAATCCCCGCTGCATTGTAAATTCCTCCGCAGACAAAATAAGTATCGCTACTAATACCATTATGTAAAGCCGTGCCTGCCAAAAAAGTCTTAAAGACGGAACCTGGTTCGTATCTAGACCCTATAGCTTTATTTACAAGATTCTCTGGAGGAGATTTGTAATATTCATTGGGATCAAAATCTGGATAATTGGCCATAGCCAAAACTTCAGCCGTCTTAGCATCGAGAACTATGCACGTACCCTCACATGGCTTATAATTTCTCTTGCTACCATCCACAACTGCACGCCTTTTCTGAGCCTTCCTATAAGTCTCAACTTTGGCCGCTAACTCTTTCTCGACTATCTTTTGTATGCGCATATCGATAGTCAAAATGGCGTCATACCCCATCTTTCCCTTTTTTACACTGCCATCATCAACTCCAAACATCTCATAAATAGGTCTCTGTTTGGAATCAACTAAACGAGAGGCAAGTACACCCTTAGGAGTCAGCCTTTCATCTAAACTCAATTCTGCTCCAGTTTTAACAAAACCATCAGGGGCTTCTCTACTGAAACCTATATATCCCAAAACATGCGAAGCCAAACGTCCTTGCGGATGACTGCGTACATCATTCTTTTCAGAACTGATCTCTATGCCCTCTAGATAATCGTACTCTCTTTCTAAATCCTGCAACAACTTAGAGCGAGTCTCTCTGTCTTTGACATTGTTCTCTATGTCTGCTTTTTTCTTATCTCTTTCATCGAATCTAGCTTGCAACAGATTTACAACTTCATCTGAAACATCTTTGCTGAGATAACTAAAGGGTATCGTCCCACCCTCAGAATCTAACTGTTCCAAAAGATACTCTTTGCTCTTTCCCAAAATAGGAGCCAAAATTTCCGCTGTCCTGTGAATATTCTTTACACTAGGACGCTTTTCTAAGTAAGCGATGACAACACATTTCTTTACAGGATCTTTGCAAATATCTATTCCTTCTAAAGGATCCAAACTATTGTAATAGACAGATCCATCCCCTCCCCCTTTATGTTTCTTCAGTAAATTTTCGTAGACCGCATCACAACCTTCGCACTCAAAATAAAAAGTATCTTTAGTTTCAGAATTTAACTTTTCAAAGAGTTCTTCTTGAGGAACCTTAAAAGCCTCGCTCAATATTTCAGAAGCCTTCTGAGGATCGGCTACAGACTTAAAAGGCCTCAATATAGCTTGTATATTTTTATTGCCATCCTCATCCTTAATTATTCGCACACCGCGCAAATTATGAGTCTTAATCGCTACCTCTGCCTGAGAACAAATATCTTCAGTGGCCTCAGGTAAAAGATAGACAAAATCATTGTCTGATGTAAGCGTACTCTTCAAGTCGTAAACAGATTTCTTGAGAATGGGCCCTAAAACTCTAGCAACCTTACCTGGATCATTAACTTCATCTAAAGGCTTTAAAAATGCTTGTAAACTGTACTTGAATCGCGGTAATTTATCGTAAGTTAATTTCACACCGTAGAGGGGATCCTTGTCGCTAATGTTCTTCCCTTTATCAAACAAAGCAACCTCAAGTTTGCGCTGATTTTTTGCAGAAACATTAGAATCTATTGTAGCATAATTTTCTTTATAACTATCGGAAAGGGCAAGCTTGGTATAGATCTCTTTTTCACTCAAACCGATAATATCACTGAGAGCGTGGGCCGTAGCCTTCAAATCGTAAACACGCAGATTAGGAACCAAATGAGCCTGAACATTGTGACGCAAAACACTCGTAGCCAATATATTGCGATTGCGATCTAAGATATTACCCCTTACACCCTTTTCCGTATAATCAGCCAACAATTCCGCACTGGCCTGTTCACGCAAACGTCCACTTTCATCACTGCACAAAAAACGATACTGATGATAAGCTATACCCAAAACGACCAAAAAGAGTACAGCCGTCAGTATATAAACACCAACCTGAAAAGAATCACTCCATCTTTTCTTCATATGCTCCCCCTAACAGTTTACTTATTGGCGATAACGCGTACCCTATCGGCCGAAGGATAGACCATATTTCCAAGCTTACTGTTGTTCAAACAAGCAGACTTAGCCCTGGCAACCTCATCACAAAGAGCATAATTTTTCTCTTGCTGCGAGGACAATTCATAATCAGAACGATTGCGAACGATCTGCATCTCTCTTAAACCCGCGGCCTGCACTCCCAGCACGCAAAAACTACCTAGAATAAAGATAAAGACAAAGGAAATCCAGCACCATAACAACTTTCTAGTTAGAGACTTAATAGCATAAGCTCTAGTCTGCTCATCATCACTTGCTAGTTCAGAAATATCAGTGGCAGTAACAGTCTTAACTAGCTTTTTAGTCAACCTGCTTTTGACAGTCGGAACAGTAACAGGAACAGCAGTATACGACGATGTGGCTCTCAACATAATATTTTATCTCCCTTACAAGAATAAAAAAACTTTCCTTCTTAACCTATCTTCTCAGCAACTCTCAGTTTAGCGGAACGCGCTCGAGGATTGCGAACTAATTCGTCTTTGTCAGCGACAACAGGATGATGAGTTATCTCTCGCAATACAGCCCTAGGGCTACACACACATACTGGAACATCATGCGGACACGTACAACGACCTAAACGTGAACGTATAGCTTGTTTCACGATGCGATCTTCGAGAGAATGGTAAGAAATAACGACAAGCCTGCCTCCTGGAGAGAGAAGCTCTATAGCCTCTTCTAAACCTCTCTTCAAAGATTCCAACTCATCATTGACAGCTATCCTTAAGGCCTGAAATGTCCGCGTAGCGGGATGAATTTGCTTATTATTGCTGTTACTAGAGTGGGGCACAACAGAACAAATGAGTTCAGCAAGTTGCTTAGTCGTTTGCAAAGGAGCCACATCTCTACACTTGCATATAGCCTTAGCTATGCCAGAAGCGAAACGCTCTTCTCCATAATTTTTAATAATATCTTTGAGAGCTGAACAAGAATAGGTGTTTACAATATCGCTCGCACTGAGAGTGTCCATTGCAGGAGCCATTCTCATATCCAAAGGGGCATCATAACGGAAAGAGAACCCTCTTTGTGCACAGTCGAGCTGATGCGAAGATACGCCTAAATCAAGTAATACTCCGTCAACTCCGCCCCCAGATAACTCATCACTCAAAAGGCTCTTCATAGAAGAGAAATTGCCTTCAAAGATCTTAAAAGTTACGCCTTGACCGACTTGACCGATAACTCTTCGAGCCTCCTCAATAGCCTCTTTATCCCTATCTATAGAGAAAAGAGTACCCTCACCGATTTCTGACAATTTATTTAATATGGCACAAGTGTGTCCCCCGCCTCCTAGAGTACCATCGACATACCTACCCCAACGGCGCAATTTCAAACCTTCTATTGAAGATTCTAACAAAACCGGTTCATGATATTTGACTGTGTTTACGTTACTTGTTAAAGCCATCCAGCGTTATATTAATAGTTATTGAACAATTGTCAATGCGCATTTTCTAGCTTATCTGCACATTAACCAGCAAAAAAATAGCACAAGAGAAAAGAACAGACGAGAAAGGACTTTTTTTTCAATGCTTACATTTAAAAGAACTCCGAATTCATCGATATTCTCATACAATCAATTTTTACAAATGGATCTCTAAAAAAATGAAAAAATAAAAAAGATGTCCAAAATTTAACAAGAATGAATTTTTAAATAGAAACTAACTTACAGCGCAACTTACAATTAGATTGAACCTCTCCAGCTTATAGAAGCTGGAGATTCTCGAGAAGTTTGGTATATGGACTAACGCCTAATAGCATATCCCGAAGGAGTTAGCTATTAGGATACCCTTATTCTCAAGGGGCTGTCCAAAAGCCCCCTACACAG
>JAFSXH010000162.1 GCA_017444165.1 bacterium
ATGTTATACAAAATACAAGTTGTCATTTTTTACATATTTAATAAAAGCACTGCGATATATCATAATTATATAAAAATATAAATTAATATTTAATTTATTTGCTAATTTATTTAACTATAGCAAATACAAAAAAGGTGAAGATAAGTATCATTGCTAGCGTGAAACAACTGCAACAGGCGATACCTATAATGTTCCTCGTATTCTTACTCCTTTCGTCTTCACCATTTTGAACCTGAATTTGAGGTTTTGAACCTGAATTCTGGAAGATGCTTTGTGGAGTATTAGCGAAATTGTTGGAATAAAAAGACTCATCCTCTTCTTTTTGCAAATTGGGCGGCGTAGGTTGAGGTGTCTGTTCTACCTGCTCCAGCTGTTCTGAATACACAGGCTCTACAACTGCGCTATCTGGCAAATTTTCCCGATCTTTAGCGAGATTCTCTAAATTTTGTGAATCTGTAGGTTTGATAATTTGGGCTTGAACAGCAGAACTGCTACCGCTCGACCACTTAGGTTGATCTCCATCGCTCCAATCGGCAATATTGGGAATAGAGTAATCTTCACTACCACTGCTACCATAACCACCAGCAACATCAGCAGAAGCTAAACCACTGCTAAAGGGAGTAACTTTATGCAAAAAATCTGCCGCTTCAGATTCATCCAATTTGGTAGTAACCTTCGCTTGCTCCATTGAGGAAAGCGGCTCTCCACAGTTCATACAAAATTTAAATCCGTCATCACACTCAGTCTGACACTTAGCACACTTGCGCATAAACAAACCCCAACCTAAAAATAATTAACGACCGCTCTTTCCTTTTAATTCACCCTTGTGTTGTTCGTACCATTTTCCAAAACCGTAGTCATCCATGCCCGAAGCCATATTATCCGCAGGTACAGTCTGCTTCTTGAGCCAACTTCCGTAAATAGGATTGGGCAACATAAAGAAAGTGCGTCCTAATTCGGCTACATGTTCCTTGACTTCGGCATCGCGAGCCTCTAAAACCTCACGACCATCTTTTAAACCGTAATGAACAAGCACAGGCATATCATAAAGGTTGTCTCCGAACCAACCTAAAACTTTATAGCGAGTCTGAATTTCGATGCGCCTTCCAGCTTTATCGCTTTGATTATTCAGGATCTCTTGGGCGAAACCACTATCCTCTTTTTCACCCATAAAACCTAATAGAGCCTTGCCCTCTCGTTTATCACGCTTACTATCACGCAAGATCAAACAATCATTTAAATGGCCATTATCTAATCCCAAATTAATTAGAGCGTGCAAAGTATCTTCTCTCTCCGATTCACTGCGATTGGTGAGATAGATAGGAGTAACCCCAACTTCTAAACAGTGCTTTAAGAAATTTACAGCTCCAGGAACTTCACGACACGCTCCAGGAACATCGCCTTGATACTTGCACCAAGCACTCCAAATTTCAGGAGTGTAAAGAAGACCATTTCTTACACACCAGGCCTCAACACCACAATTATCAACAACTGTCTCGTCAATATCTAGCACTATAGCTAAGGGACGATAATACCTAATGACACAACCATCTTCTAATTTACAAAAAGATTCTTCACAAAGTTTACCGTCTATCTTAACGTAAGCCCCATTTCTAATGTGTTCGTCAATAACTTGTGTAGCAATATTGTAAGTTTGATGACAGAGAGCTTTATACTCGGCCGAACTCTGCTGCCAAGAGATAGCTGCCGCTAAAGGACTGTTATTGGCCAACTTAGCTGACTCATTGTTGACCTCACCAGCCCAACTCACCAAAGGAGAAGAGACACAAAACAAAACTAGAGTGGATAGAGCGAACTTATTTACCTTAAACATATAGATCCTTCCCAAACAAATATCACATACCCTGGCCTTCTTTACATGAAACTAATTCCTCTTTATTTCTAACTACTTTGTGAGTAATTGCTCTTTAATTTTGCGCATATCTTCGCTGGAAACACCGCGATTTTTTAAGAATTGTTCTACACCACCCTCTTTATCAACAAACATAAATACAGTTTGTAACCACTCTTTATCAACTTTCAATCCTTCGCTGTTGCGTTGTGATTGCAAATAATCATCCATTATGATCGAACGCGGCGTACCTAAAAGCTCCAAAAGTAAAGCGGCTAAAATTCCTGTGCGATCTTTGCCTGCCGAACAGTGAAATAGCACAGGGTAATTGTTTTGATCAGCCAAAATATGGAAAAATTTCGCAATACTCTCGTGATTATGTTTTTTTATGTAAGAGACATAAGCCCACTCATAACAGCCCGCAGTGCAAAGGAGGGGGCAATTATAGACCTTATCCAAACTATCAGTAAAGGCAGCTATATCTCTACCTTCACGCTCTATTTCACCTGAAGTTCTCAAATCAATGACCGACTTGATTTTTTTACCTTTAAGAACCTCTGCATCATCATTATCGATATAACATAAAGTACCCGAACGATAGATAACTCCCTCTTTTACATACATTCCAGAAGAAGCTGGCAAGCCACCCAAATCACGAGTGTTGCGCGTACCGTGTAAAGTTATCTGCCTTTCCTGGTTTGTCTTCTTAGCTTTTAGTTCACTGGCAACGACTTTATTGTTCTGTTTAGGTGAATCTTGAAAAGGCGAACCCTGCTGTTCCGAACAGCCCAATCCTACACAGACAACTAAACCTAGACTTATCAACCAACTTTTATTCATAAATCCGACCCTTTCTATACTCCATTTATATGCAAAAAAAGTGCCAGACAACACGGCCTGACACTCTTCCACTAATCAAACTATCAATCTTCTGACTTTAACCCATAGAACCAATGAGCTGATACAGGGGCAAGAACACAGCGATAACGATAAAACCTACGATACCGCCCATACCCACAATCATAATAGGCTCTAACATAGATGTCAAAGAGGACAGCAAGTACTCAACTTCTGTATCATAGAAGTCGGAAATCTTGCCTAACATGGCATCCAAGTTACCAGTCTCCTCACCTACGGCCACCATCTGCGTAACCATCGGCGGGAACATTCCCGAAGCTCCTAAAGGTGAAGCGATACTCTCACCTTCACGGATACTATCTCTAATTCTCGTCACTGTAGAGGCGATAATCTCGTTACCAGAAGCCTTACCTACAATCTCCAGAGCCTGCATAATAGGCACACCAGAGGAGAGCAAGGTTCCTAACGTACGACAGAAACGGGAGATAGCCACCTTCTTATTGAGCAGACCAAAGACGGGCAGACTCAATTTAAGTTGGTCATATTGTTTGCGGCCAGCGGGCGTATTTATATATTGCTTGATCATGAAAGCACCTATACCGCCACCGATAACCAAACAACCTAAAAATACGGGATTCCTCAGAGCATTGGTCGTCCACATCAAGATCTTAGTCGGCACAGGCAACTCTAAGTTCATGCCTTCAAAGAGAGCCACAAAGGTCGGCAAGATATAGATAACTAAGAACATAACAATACCTATAGCCATAACTAAAATGACTACAGGATAAGTCAAAGCGGACTTAACCTTCTTCTTTAGGGCGAAGTCCTTCTCCATAAATCCAGCTAGACGTTCCAGAACCTCATCGAGTACACCGCCCATCTCTCCAGCTTTTACCATGCTATGGAAAAGTGTAGAAAAGACGTCAGGGTGCTTTTGCAAGGCGCTAGACAATGTAGAGCCACCTTCTACGTCACGCCTAACCTGAATGAGAGTTTCTTTAAGTTTTGCATCTTCAGTCTGTTCAGAGAGAATATCCAAACAGCGAACCATAGCCAAACCGGCATTAATCATAGTGGCAAACTGTCTACTAAATACGGTCAAGGCTTGCTCATCGACTTTTTTGAAACTATTGAACCAAGCCAATATGTCCCCTTGGGCTCCACCACCAGCTTGTTCAGATATTTTGATGATGGTCATCTTCATATCTTGCTGAATGATCTTCTGAGCCGCCCTAGAGTTCGGGGCTTCGATCGTATCTTTCTTTACTTGACCCTCTTGATCACGCGCTTCGTATGCGAAGACAGGCATAGGTGCCTAACCTCCTTGCAAAATTTACTTAAAAACTATATGCGGGACAAAGACCCAACCAGGATACACAACACAGGCACAAGCCACCAAATAGCTGACATAGCTAATTTCCTCCTCAGAATTTATTTTTAATTACTTACGGTTGGCACTCTCGATCATACGCCTCAAATCATCAGCGTGAGTACTGTGATTGAGAGCCTCTTCCGAAGTAATCTGTTTACTGACATAGAGATCTAAGAGAGCCTGTTCCATCGTCTGCATTCCGTGCTTAGAACCAGTCTGAATGGCATTGTAAATCTGATGGCTCTTGCCCTCTCTGATCAGGTTGCGTACGGCCGAGGTGCTGATCATAACCTCAACGGCTGGCACACGCCCCTTACCAGAAGCGTGAGGAATCAACTGCTGAGCAAATACACCCTCTAAGACCGAGGCTAACTGAATTATAATCTGCTGCTGCTGGTGCGGCGGGAAGACATCAACTATACGATCCACCGTCTGAGAAGCATCACAAGTGTGCAAAGTAGAGAAGACCAAGTGACCAGTTTCAGCAGCCGTCAAAGTACCAGCCATAGTGTCTAAGTCTCTCATCTCACCAACTAAAATAACATCAGGATCTTCACGCAGAGAAGCTCTCAGAGCATTAGCCCAACCCATAGTATCTTGACCGAGCTCTCTCTGGTTGATCATGGACTTTTTATGGAAGTGTACGTACTCGATAGGATCTTCAATGGTTAAGACATGGAAGTTCTGCTCGGAGTTGATCAAGTCGAGCATACAAGCCAACGTCGTAGATTTACCCTGACCAGTAGCACCAGTTACCAAGATCAAACCTTGAGGAACTCTGACCATCTCTTCGATAACGGGTGGCAAATTCAACTCACTGCGGGAAGGAATGACGCTAGAGATAGCACGCAGAGTAGCTCCGACATTGCCGCGCTGTTTGAAGACGTTGACACGGAAACGACCGTAGTCACGTACACCGTGAGAGCAGTCCAACTCCCAAGTCTTCTCAAATTTCTCTTTCTGACGCTCGTTGAGGATACTATAAATTAAACGTTTAGTGTCATCAGCTACGAGGCGCGGAAGCTCAGTAGGAGTCAAACGGCCACTGATACGCAAAATCGGCGGCAACCCTACCGACAGATGCAAATCTGAAGCCCCCTTCTCCACTGTTAGCTTCAACAGATCATCCATCGTATAACGAAGCGTAGATGTTATCGGCATTTATATTGACCTCCAGCCTTTAAATTATCAAAAATAAACCTATTAGAAATCACTGCCACCTTCAATGAAGACCACACGCATACACTCTTCCATAGATATGGTGCCCGCCATAATCTTAGCCAGACCGTCATCCTGCATGGTGCGCATGCCCTCTTCTACAGCGGCCTGCTTGAGTTCAGCCGTAGAACAACGGTGCAAAATGAGAGCACGGAGCCTGTCTGTAATGGTAAGAATTTCATGGATACCAGTACGTCCCTTGTAACCAGTCATCTTGCAGTTGTCACAACCGCGTCCTTTGTAGAACTCTATCTTACCATCCGAATACATAGAGAGACCGAATCGCCTAATAGCCTCAGCATCTGGTTCATAAGCCTCCTTGCAGTTGCGGCAGATCGTTCGAGCCAACCTCTGAGCAAGAATACCGATAACGGACGAAGCCACCAAGAAGGGCTCAACTCCCATCTCCACCAGACGGGAAACAGCACCAGCCGCATCGTTAGTGTGCAGAGTCGAAAGAACCAAGTGTCCTGTCAAGGCCGCTTCTACAGCGATAGTAGCCGTCTCTTTATCTCGAATCTCACCTACCATGATGATGTCAGGGTCTTGACGCAAGAAAGCACGCAAGGCCGAAGCGAAAGTCAAATCTGCCTTGGCATTTACCTGTACCTGGTTGATACCTGGCAACTGATACTCTACAGGGTCCTCAATAGTCATAATGTTAGTCAGACCCGTATTCAACCTATTCAAACAAGAATAAAGAGTGGTAGATTTACCTGAACCAGTAGGTCCAGTAACGAGGATCATTCCGTAAGGCTTATCCACGATATCCTCAAACATGCGCCGATTAATATCGGAGAAGCCCAACTTCTCTAGACCTAACATAACGGAACCGCGATCCAAAATACGCATAACCGTCTTTTCACCGTGTACACAAGGAACGGTGGAGACACGCAAGTCGAACTCACGACCTTCATGGCGCAAGTGGATCTTACCGTCTTGAGGTATACGCCTTTCAGCAATATCCAAGTTAGCCATAATCTTGATACGCGAAACCATAGGAGCCTGGATGTGCTTAGGCGGACTCATAACATCGTGCAAAACACCGTCAACCCTATAACGAACCTTCACGTTCTTGGCTTCTGGCTCAATGTGAATATCTGAAGCCTTATCGTTAATAGCCTGAGAAATAATTAAGTTGACGACACGCACAATAGGGGCCTCGTCAACTAACTCTTTTAACTTATCTACAGCTATTTCGTTCTCTTCAATGTCATCTTCAACTTCCATACCGCCGAAGTCGGTTTCAGCCAAATCCTTAACAGCATCATCGACCGCAACCATATCGGTAGTTCCAAAGGCAGTAGAGATCGATTTATTAATGGCCTCTTCCGTGGCAATGACGGGTTGAATATCAAATCCAGTAATTAGACGAATATCATCGATAGCCAAAACGTTCAAAGGATCGACCATAGCCAAAGTGAGCGTATTATCCTTCTGACGTACGGGGATAACATTGTAACGCTTGGCTAAGTGTTCGGGAACAGATTTCACTAACTCAGCATCTAGGTTCATCCCCTCTAGGTCGATGAATTCGACATTCATCGATTTACCTATGGTTTCTACAATATCTTTATTAGATACGAACCCCAGGGTAACGAGGATTTTTTGCAATTCTTCATTGTTGCGTTCAGCTTGGGCCTTAGCTCGCTCTAGCTGTCTTTCGGTAATAAAACCTTCACTGACGAGCATAGCTCCAATTTCATCTGGACTTTTGGTTATCATCCCAACTCACTCCGTCACAGGTACATCCGGTAGCCTCACAATTAAAAAAAACAACACAGGCCACCAGGCAACCCCGTCTCCACTAAGTCTTTATTTCGACACTCCCCCAAGCTAAAGCCAGGAGATTCTTTTGAGTCCTGGTTTTACGCTAGCTTTTATAATCCTCTTATTCAAGACTAATCTTCTTGTTCTAGTGGGTTAATCTGCTTTTCCACAGGAGAGTCATTCATCTTATTCCTACGCAAAACTTGATCCAGCCAAGCTCTAACCATACTTATAGCCACAGCATTAGATCCACCCTCAGGAATAATTATGTCGGCATAACTCTTCGTGGGTTTGGTATAAAGAAGGTGCATAGGGCGAACTGAACTGCGATACTGCTCAATAATCTCATTGTAACTGCGACCGCGCTCACGCATATCTCTATTAATGCGACGAATGAGGCGTATATCAGGATCAGTTTGCACATAAATTTTAGCTTTCATCAACCTGCGCAATCTTTCATCGTGCAGAGCTAAGATACCCTCAATAATCAAAACATCGGCCGGTTCAACCCGCTTAGTCTCCTTACTGCGAGTTCTGTCAGTGAAAGAGTAAATTGGCTGATCGACAGCCTGACCGCGCATCAACTTTTTAATGTGATCTATGAGGAGATCATTATCATAAGCATCAGGATGATCGTAGTTAGTCTTCAGACGCTCTTCGAAGGGCATATCAGATTGATCTTTGTAATAAGAATCTTGAGCTAGGATCTGAACTTGCTTATCCTGGAACGATTCTTTCAACTTTCTAGCTATAGTAGTCTTCCCTGATCCAGTACCTCCAGCAATTCCAATAATTATAACCTCACTATTCCGAGGCTCATCGCTGGTACTGCTCGATATTCCTCTGGTGTTCGCTGTAGTTTCTTCCAAAGACATGACTGCCGTCTCCTTTTATGTCGTTGCGCACGTAATAGTAGTAATCAGTTTTGGCTGGGTGAGCCGCCGCTTTTATAGAGGCTAAACCAGGATTACAAATGGGTCCAACAGGTAAACCTGTAATCTTATAAGTATTGTAAGGAGAATCTATCTCTAAATCTTTATAGAGTAAATACTCCTTCTGTTCTCCCAAAGCGTATTGAACCGTAGCATCACACTCCAACTTCATGCCATCGCGCAGACGATTCAAGTAGACCCCTGCAATAATGGAACGCTCCTCGGGAACCTGGGCCTCCCTCTCAATCAGAGAAGCTAAAATTATCGTATCTGCTAGCGATAAGGGAGAATCTTTATCAAGACAAGGAAGAACCAACTCCTGGAATCGATCTGTGGCTATCTTTACTAACTGTTCCCCATCACACTTCCAGGGGAGAGTGTAAGTATCAGGCAAAAAGTACCCTTCCAAATTATCAGGAAAGATCTTACCGTACTTTTTGCCACCACTTTCAGTTAAACGCATAAACTCTCGATACGTACATATCTTGCTCTCGAGAGCAATATCGGCACACTTATCTAGAGTCAACCCTTCGGGAAAAGTCACCTTTATCGTAGCTGGCTGACCACTGACAAAAGTTTCCAATATCTCCTTAGGTTCCATAGCCGAGTTAATACGAAAAAAGCCTGTCTTAATATCCTTACCCTTATCCGTATAGCGGGCCCAAAATTCAAATACTTTAGCCGAGCGGATGAGGTGTTGAGACTCCAAAGTCTCACCCAACTTCCTGGCTGTATCTCCAGGTTTGACCTCAAAAACAACACTGACTCCCTCGTTGCTATCATTACAAGGTTTATTTAATTTCTGAAAATATAAATAAAAAACCTCGCCACCTATCGCCAGCAAAACGATCACAACGAGCAAACCAATCAAAACCTTTTTCACAACAAGGCCCCGTTTTCTAACAAAACGTAATTCTACCTTTTTAATTAACAATTCGTAATTGGAATGAATAAAACACAACATACAAGACTTACAACACCAATTTACAACCAGAATAAACTTAAACCAGAACTGTACGAACTATCGCAGAGGAGACAGTCAGTTTTTTCGGTACAGTCCCTGCGAGCAAAGCGAGAAACTCCGAAAAAAGCTGACGCTCCAGAAACTACCAAACGAAATACAACAAGAATGAAAACCTGGCCCAAACTGCAGAAACATCGATATTG
>JAFSXH010000163.1 GCA_017444165.1 bacterium
ATCCACCAGGTTCTACTTTCAAAGTCTTAGTTATGGCTGGAGCCTTAGAGGATAGATTGATCTCTGTCAATGAGATATTCGATTGTAATGGCAGTATGACTATTGGAGATTATGAGCTAAATTGTCACGGTAGTGTCCATGGCAGGATCAATTTGCTAGAGTCTTTAGCCTACTCTTGTAATGTGACCTTTGCCAATTTAGGTCAACGTCTGCATATGAGCGGTTTGAGGCGTTGGATCAGTTGTTTTCGGTTAGATGAAAATTTTAAATACGTCCCCTTGGCTAGTGAGATGCACGTTCCTGAAGATAGTAATCTAGCGGCAGAAGCGGTTACAGCTATAGGTCAGGCTGATACTATGGTATCACCTCTCCATATGGCCAGGTTAGCGGCAACTATCGCTAGGGGTGGAGAGGATATTGAACCTACTCTGATACTCCGTCAATTGCGAGGAAATAAGGTCGTTTGGCGGGGAGATAAAGATAGAAAGAGACATAAGGTCGTCTCTTCTGTAACGGCCGCAGCGGTAGCTAGAGCTATGCGCTTGACGGTTACTGGCGGTACAGCTAGTGCTTGTAATGGAGGGACGTACAGTATGGCTGGCAAGACAGGATCAGCGGAAAATCCTCAAGGTGATACTCACGCTTGGTTTATAGGTTATGCTCCTGTCGATAATCCGCGCCTTGCCGTAGCGGTAATTTTGGAGAATGCTGGTGGAGGTGGAAAGCATGCTGCTCCAGTTGCCAAGGAAATTATAGAGAATACTCTGCCCATCTATTAGGAAGGCTTTTGATCTTTGCAAGCGAAGCGTGCGGCCACTCGATTGGATCGAAAATTCGGAGGATCTTTTATGTCGTTTACAGAGCGCGTTTTTAATTTTTCTGCTGGACCTGCTGTATTGCCTTTGCCCGTTTTGTTGGAGGCACAGCGTGATTTAGTCTGCTATCCTGGCGGAGGAGCTTCAGTTATGGAGCTTTCTCATCGCGGAAAAGTTATTGATGGCATAATAAAAGAGGCTGAAGCTAGATTGCGCCGCATTCTCGGTGTACCCGATGATTATCACGTACTCTTCTTGCAGGGCGGTGCTACCACTCAATTTTGTATGATTCCTATGAACTTCTTAGGCGAGGGTGGAGCCGATTATTTGGAGCAGGGAACCTGGTCGAAGAAGGCTTTTGGTGAGGCCAAACGCTTAGGCAGAGCCGAGGTCGTATGGTCTGGTAAAGAGGGCGGCTATAGCACCTTGCCAGAAGATAACGAGTATAAAGTTCGTCCAGAGGCTTCTTATTTCCATGTAACCTCTAATGAGACTATACACGGTGTAGAGTTCCACCGTGACCCCGAATCTTACGGTGTACCTATGATCTGTGACTCTTCCTCCGACTTTTTAAGTCGTCCCGTAGATATGACCAAGTACGCCATGATGTACGCTGGTGCGCAGAAGAATGTTGGCCCCGCTGGTGTTACCATTGTCATTATCGCCGATA
Source organism: bacterium (assembly GCA_017444165.1). Lineage (GTDB taxonomy): Bacteria > Vulcanimicrobiota > Xenobia > Xenobiales > Xenobiaceae > RGIG3641. Next base: position 1,486 of record JAFSXH010000163.1, read on the forward strand.
GTTTCTATCAGAAGTTGATTGTCGATGAGAAGCGTCCTATTATGTTCGATTATCGCAACCATGTAGAGGGCAAATCGCTCTACAATACTTGTCCAGTCTTCGCCATTTATATCGTCGGTTTAGTCTTAAAGTGGTTAGAAGAAGAGGTCGGCGGCTTAGAGAATATGTACGCTCGCAACCAGAAGAAGGCTACCCTCTTGTACAAGGCCTTAGATGAGAGTGAAGGTTTCTACAAAGGCCATGCCGCTGTTAAGGCTCGCTCTTTGATGAATGTCACGTGGCGTTTGCCTAACGAAGAGTTAGAGAAACAGTTTGCTAAAGAGGCTGAAGAGGCTGGCATGATCGGTCTCAAGGGCCATCGTTCTGTGGGTGGTATACGCGCTTCTATTTACAACGCTATGCCTTACGAAGGTGTGGAGAAGTTAGTGGAATTCATGAAGAAGTTCCAAGAGAGAAACGCTTAGATATTTCGTAGTGCGTAATTTGTAATTCACAATTAATGTAGTGCGACTTGCAGAAGTAGTTTGCTTCTGCAGGTCTTTTTTTTTGGTGTGGAAATGGAGGGGAAACAGATTGGAGACAGGTTGGGTATATGGGTACTGATTGGGTTTGTTTTGTTTGTAATTCTCATAATGATATAAATAGCAGGAACTGTTCATCTTGTGGAGCTAAACGACCGACGGCGGTTAAGGCTTTTTCCCAATCTGCAGAGAGCGATTCTGCTTTTAATAAAAGTGGAAGTATGACAGGGTTGGATGATCGCATTATCATGGATAACCTTGAGGCTTTAGTTACTAGAGCTATAAATGATGGTTGTGAGGTTGAGCAATTTAATGTTCACATCGGTGAAATTTTCGATGGTATAGATGCGGCCTTTGCTAGATTAAATGAAGATATTGCTAGAGTAGATGATGAGCTTATCGTCAAACAGCTCAAGATTAAATATGCCGATGCGCGTTATATGTACAAATTAGCTCTAATGTACCTGCAAATGTATGATCCTAACGATGTTCAACCTGTGCGGGTGGGGTTATTGCTCGCTAAACAGGCTCATGTAGGTTTACGTTTTCTTTCAGATTATTTGCGTGATCAACAAAGTTCTGAGCTTATGGAGAGTCAAAATTTATTAGGCAGAGCTATGGCTGATCTTTTACATGGGGAGATCGATGCCGATACCTATTTTGATCTTATCTGTCAGGCTGATGATACTTTGCACGATCTTTTGAATGATGCGCACGAAAATTATTTCGCTGGTCTTGAAGAGGCTCGTGCTTTTGACGGCAAAGATACCGGCATTTTGATCTCGGCTGGCGATAAAATAGAGAAGGCTACCAATCTGTGGAGTAAGGCGATATTGGCAGTTCGTTGTGAGGATGAGGAACTTTTACATTAATTCCGCCAACTCTTCCCACTGTACGAGGAGTTCTTCTAATTCTTCTTTGAGCTTCTGAAATTCGCTACAAAGAGAATCTAAATCTTCGTTGAGTGAGCCGGGATCTTCCAAGAGGGACTGAATTTCACGTTGACGTTTCTCTTTTAGGGCGATCTCCTCTTCAATAGCCTTAAATCGAGTTGTCTGTTTATAGGTGGGTTTGTTCTTTTTGGGGGAGGGAGTGTAGCTGATCTTCTTCTCTGTCGATTGAGTTGTAGAGGATTGAAGAATTGCACTGCTCTCATTTATGTACTGGCGTAAAGTAGCGTAATCGCCAATAAATTCTTTAATTTGACCATCTTTGAAATAGAATAAGCGATCACTGCACCTATCCAGAAAGTAACGATCATGGCTGACTATTATGACGATTCCAGGGAAATCATCCAGCCAACTTTCTAGACGGACTAAGGTGGGTATATCCAGATCGTTAGTGGGTTCATCCAAGAGCAAACAGTTGGGATTTTGCATGAGCAGGCGCAGGAGGCGCAACCTTTTTCGTTCACCTCCAGATAATTTTTTGATTAAATTGTGTTGTAGTGGACGCGGAAAGAGGAATTGCTCGAGGAGACTCTCCGCACTTACGCGATGACCGTTAGTATAGACAAAGTCTCCACCTTCACGCACGTAGTCTATAATAGTTTCATTGTCATCTAGATCATCGGAGTTTTGCACGTAATAACCGAGTCTTACCGTCTCTCCATATTCTACATGGCCACTATCTGGCAAGATATTTTCGGCTATGATATTTAACAATGTACTTTTTCCACAACCATTAGGGCCGACAAAGCCTAAGCGATCACCTCTGCATACTTTCAAAGAAAAATGGTCAATAATCTCTTTTTCGTTGAATCTCTTGCTGATATTGGTTAAGTTGATCCCTTTTGTTCCCAAATATTGAAAATTAGAGACAGTATGCAGAGATATTTCCGAACGTTGGGAGAGTAAATTCTTCTGTTTTTCTTCTTCCTCTAACAGGAGTTGGAGCCTATCTTGACGCGCTTTCTGTTTAGTTGTTCGCGCTCTGGCTCCGCGTTTAAACCACTCCAT
>JAFSXH010000164.1 GCA_017444165.1 bacterium
AAAGAGTTAGGAATAGAAGTTGTTGTTGATCAATTTGGCACGAATTCTCTGCCTTTCTCCACACTTTTGAACATGCCGATATGGGCACTCAAGAGTTCTTACCAAGAGAATAATTTGCGCTATTATCAATTGATCAGACATATCAGCCAATTTTTGCAAGTAAAACATATTATCAACGGAGTGAACGATGCCAATTTGTCCGCTGAACTTGTAAAAGAAGGCTCCAGTCTGCAAGAAGGTTTCGTTTTTACCCAACCTATGTCAACCGAGGGCTGGCAAGCTTTAGCTGAAAGAGGCTACAAATTATAAATTGCGCTATGGGTGTACTGGCTAATCATCTACACAAGATGTACAAGCATTACGGGAAATGGGCCAGGCGGCAGGGTATAACCTGTTTTCGCCTCTACAACCACGATATTCCTGAGTATCCCCTCATAGTCGATTATTATGAAGGATATGTAGCTATTTGGGCTTCGAAGCGCACCCGCGATGTGACTAGTGAAGAGCGAGAAAATTTTTTGCGTGAATCGCTATCTGAAATAGTGGCTGGTTTAGAGATCGGTCTAGAGAAGATCTTTCTCAAAGACCGTCATCCTGGAGGTCAATATCGCCGCCAGGCAGATAAGCGCGAAGGAAGGTTCTTCGTACAGGAAGGAGGTTTAAAGTTCAAGGTTGATCTGGGCAGTTACCACGACACAGGTTTGTTCTTAGATCACCGCCAAACGCGGGCCTTAGTTGCCCAAGAGGCCCCTGGCAAATCTTTCCTCAACTTGTTCTGCTATACGGGCAGTTTTACCGTTTACGCCAGCCAAGCGGGAGCACGCAACACCGTCTCCGTAGATTTGTCAAAACGCTACTTGGACTGGGCAGAAGAAAATCTACTCCTCAATAACTTGGGAGACAAAGATAACACTTTAATCGAAGACGATGTTATGCTCTGGTTAAAAGATACGATCTCTGCAGGTGAAAAGTTCGATCTCATAGTTTGCGATCCACCGACGTTCAGTAATTCAAAGTCTACTGCCAGCATTTTAGACATTCAAAGAGACCACAAATTTTTGATCGAATCCTGTCTGCAATTGTTGCCCCCTGGCGGTTCTCTATATTTCAGCACCAATAAGCGCAATTTTACCCTAGCAGAGATCGATTCAGTTAATTTTACTTCTAAGGAGATAACTTCTCAGACCGTTCCTAACGATTTTAGAGATTCTTCTCCTCACCGTGTGTGGAGATTTACAACAATGTACAGCGATTAACAATGCGCAATTACTTTCCCCACTACCTGCCTTTTCTCATCATCAGCCACAGCCACCGCTGTCATAACTTTGCCACCCTCAATGTTATAACTTTTAGAATATTCCCTCTCGCGCATTTGCCGCTCGCCTTCAGCCATCTTCTCCTCAACTTCCGAAGATTTCTTGGCAAATTTGAACTCTAAAATTACTTTAAATTGTGAAAAACTAATTAACATATCGGAGCGGCCCTTGTGAGTATGAACTTCACCAAAGGCTGTTATTCCAGCTCCACGCAAGAGCATTAAAAACAAGGAACGATACCAATATTCATCGCGCTTGGCAAAATCTTCGTAAGGAATTCCAGCTAGAGCTGTGTTATAAAGTTCCACCGCTTTAGAAATATCTCCGTTACTCAAATATTTCCATAATTCACTGCCTAAACTTACATAACTATCTACCCGATAAATATCTTCAAGGTACATCCTAGTTATTGATTTATAAACTTCAATGTTGGGATAATCTAAAGTTATCTGATCCTCTTCCCACTTCTCTATGGTTAAATATCCACTTTGATAAAGAAAACTCTCTGGCTTGGCTCGTTCTATTTCGTAATTGTCTAAAAAATCTGCTGAAACTATGCAATGGCGGTAAATTTCTGGATCTGATATCGAGTGAGATCTCATGTAATTAATAATAAAAGTTGACGAGCCCGACACATACCAATAGTTATTAAATTTACCCGTAGCAAAAAAATTCAAAATTGAAAAAGGATTGTAAAGTCGCGTTTTTCCATCAAAACTGAAACCATCATAATAATCTTTCACTTTAGCAAGAATTTCACGATGACTTATACCCATCTTAGAGGCGGTTAAATTTATCCATTTTTGGAAATTTTCTTCGAGTTCATTTTGAGTGTAACCAACTACATCTGCATAATCTTCAATTAATG